>JBGSBQ010000208.1:0-6470 GCA_041730475.1 Sphingomonadaceae bacterium | reverse complement strand
GCCAGCTGTTGGTAGGCCTCCAGCGTGGTGGTGTGCAGTTGCGGCAGGCCGGCCGCCTGCAGCAGGCTGGCACCGGTCCGGCTGGCCAGACTGTGGCCGCTGCAGCTCAGCAGCGGCAGGCCGGCCCACAGCGCATCGCTGGCGCTGCCGGCGGCGTTGTGCGGCAGCGTGTCGAGGAACAGGTCGGCCACTTGATAGCGTGCCAGCTGGAGCGGCAACGGCACGCTGTGGGCGAACACCAGCCGCTCGCTGGCGACGCCGTGGCGCAGCGCGGCCAGCCGCAGGTGGTCGCGCAGCGCTTCATCGTCGGCCTGTAGCCACAGTACGCTGGCCGGTGCGCGTAGCAGGATCCGCATCCAGCAGCCGAACTGGCTGGCCGTGATCTGGGTGCTGGGGGCGAAGCAGCAGAATACGCAGCCGCTGGCGGGCAGGCCGTGGGCGCTGCGGCGCCCACGCCGGGCCGGCGGCGTCGGGCGCGGGCGCCACTGGAACAGCTGCGGCAGGTAGAGCGGCTGTTCGCTGATGCTGGCCGCCAGTTGCGGCGGCAGCAGGGTGGCATCGGCCAGCAGGTAGTCCACGTGCTGCTGGCCGCTGCTGGCCGGCTGGCCCGGCCAGTTGATCTGCACCGGCGCCGGTCGCAGCGCCAGCACGCCGGGCCGGCCGGCGCTGTCGTGGCCATGCAGGTCGACCAGAATGTCGATCTGGTGGGCGCGGATCAGCTCGGCGGCCTGCGCGTCGCTCAGGTCGGCGATCGACAGGGACGGGGCGGGCAGCGCCAGTGGCCGGGCTGCCGTGCCCTCGATGCCGGCGTTGCAGAACAGGTAGATGGCGAACTGGCGGGCGTCGTGCAGGCTGGCCAGCGCGGCATCGCCGTCGCTGCTGAGGTAGCCTATGCGCAGCCGCGCATGCTGGTAGCCGTTAGGCGTGGCGCTATTGCCGAGGTTGGCGTCGGTATCGGTATCGGCTTCGCCGGGCGGCTGCGGCGGTGGCAATGCGGCTAGCTGGCGGCGTGCGGCGGCGAGGTGCAGCACCGGGTCGTCGCTGGCGTTCAGCGTGCTGGCCAGCGGGCAGGCGGCCAGCAGTTGGGCTGGCGTTAGTCCCGGCAAGGGCGCCAGCACGGGCCACATGCATTGCTGCTGGCGTAGCGCGACCCAGTGCGGGATCAGGCTGGCTTGCTGCGGGTCGTACTGCAGGCTGCGCGACCACGCTGCTTCGGCCTGCGGATAGCGTCGCAGCGTGGCGGCCACGCGGCCGAAGTGGTTCAGGAGTTGCAGTTGCAGTGCGCTGGCCGGGCTGCCGTCTGCTGCGATCCGGTCGCACGGCCCCTGCCAGCAGGCCAGAGCCTGTTCCGGACGGCGCTGGCGTTCCAGCAGCAGGCCCAGTCCCAGCAGCGCTTCAGTGAAGCCGGGCTGCAGCGCGAGTGCGGCGCGGTAGGCTTGCTCGGCGCCGTGCTGGTCACCGGTCTGTGCCTGCAGCACGGCCAGGTTGTAGTGGGCCGCGTAGTTGAGTGCGGTGTCGCAGTGGCGCAGCCACAGCTGGTACAGGGCGATCGCGCGTTCCGGCCTGTCCTGCCCGGCCAGCAGGCCGCAGATGCCGAACAATTCGGTGATCGACAGCACGCCCAGCCCGGCCTGGGCAAACGCCAGCGTCGCGGCCTCGGCGATATTGCCGGCGGCCATGGCGGCGCTGAGCTGCCCGGACATCGCTAGGCTCCGGGACTGCTCAGGTCAGTGATGTCCCAGCCGCCGGTGATCTCGGCTGGATAGCCGCGCCGGAAATGCGTGGTCCACGGGTAGGCCGGGGCGCCGCTGCCGTCTTTCAGGCGGATCTTGCTGGTGTCGCACAGGTATTGGGCCGGATTGCCGGCCACCACGGTGTCGGGGGCAACGTCGCGGTGCACCTTGCTGTGGGCTGCCACCAGCGCGCGGGTGCCCACTTTGACGCCCGGCAGGATCACGGACATCGCCGCGATCGCCGCGTAGTCGCCGATCTCGCAGCCCAGTAGCAGGTTGCTGGGCGGGTGCGGGTCGTTGGTCAGCACCGTGTACGGCAGCAGCCAGACGAAATTGCCGACCTTGGAGGCCTTGCCGATGAAGACATTCGACTGGCAGCGCACGTAGTCGCCGATCACGCAATCGCCCTGAATATCGTTCATGGTACCGATCTGGAACGCGACCCCGGCCTGGGTTTTTTCACGCACCACGACGCGGTGGCCGGTGACCAGTTGGTCGCCAAAGGTCGAGCCCTGGTAGAACACCGAGTGCGAACGGATGCGGGCACCGGCACCGATCACCAGCGGTGCGCCATCGGCCAGCGGGGTCGGATAGCCGATCTCGCAGAAGCCGTCGATGACTGCATTGGCGCCGATCTGCACATGCTCGTGCACGATGGTGAACGGGCCGATGCTGACGTTCTCGCCCAGCCGGGCCAGTGGCGAGATGATGGCGCTCGGATGGATCATGGGCGCGCCTCTCAGGCCGCCAGCGCGGCGACGCAGCGGCGGACGGCGGCCGCCACTTCCTGCGCCTGCTCGAGACTCATGGTGGTGCCCATCGGCAGGCTCAGGACTTCGCGGTGGATCGCTTCGGCAAGCGGGAAGTCGCCCTCCTTGTAGCCCATGTGGGCGTAAGCCGGTTGCAAATGCGGCGCAACCGGATAGTGGACGATGGTGCCGATGCCCTGTTCCGCCAGCGCCTTGGCCAGCGCGTCGCGCTGCGCATGGCGCACCACGTACAAATGCCAGACCGGCTCGGCCCACTCCGGCACTACCGGCAGCACCAGACCGGGAATGCCGGCCAGTTCGCGGTCGTACACGGCGGCGATGGCGCGGCGCTGCAGATTGCCCTGATCGAGCACCTGCAGCTTGACGTCCAGCAGCGCGGCCTGCAGTTCATCGAGGCGCGAGTTGTAGCCGGGGACTTCGTTGTAGTACTTCACCTTGGAACCGTAGTTGCGGTAGGTGCGGATGGTCTCGGCCAGCGCGGCGTCATTGGTGGTGACGGCGCCGCCGTCACCCAGTGCGCCGAGGTTCTTGCCGGGGTAGAAGCTAAAGGCGGCAGCGTCGCCCAGTTGGCCGGCGACGCCACCGTGGCAGCGCGCGCCGTGGGCCTGGGCCGAGTCTTCGATCACTTTCAGGCCGTGCTGTTTGGCCAGCGCCATGATGGGTGCCATGTCGGCGGTCTGGCCGTACAGGTGGACCGGGATGATGGCCTTGGTGCGCGGCGTGATGGCGGCGGCGATGCGGGCCGGGTCGATGTTGTAGGTCGCTTCCACCGGTTCCACCGGGACCGGGGTGGCGCCGCAGTGGCTGACCGCCAGCCAGGTGGCGATGAAGGTGTTCGACGGGACGATGACTTCGTCGCCGGGACCGATGCCGTAGCCCTTCAGGATCAGGAAGATGGCATCCAGGCCATTGGCCACGCCGATGCCATGCTGGCTGTTGCAATAGGCCGCGAAGTTGGCTTCGAACTTGGCGGTTTCACTGCCCAGAATGTACCAGCCGGAGTGCAGCACGCGCTTGAAGGCGGCTTCCAGCTGGTCGGCTTGCGACAGGTTGATGGCTTTCAGGTCGAGGAAGGGAACGCTCATGGTGGCTCGCTTTGAAGAAGACTTATTTTTGCTGGTGCTGGTGCGCCGCAGCGACGAATTCGTTGTAGTCGTGGTAGTAGTCCTTAGGGTCGTACAGCGTCGACGCCAGTACCACGCAGACCGCGCCGGACGAGAAGTTTTCCACTTCGCGCCACATCATGCCCGGCACGTACAGGCCGTGATAGGAGCGGTTCAGCTGGATTTTCTTGCGGTTGTAGCCGTCGTCAACGATGACGTCGAAGCTGCCTGACATGGCGACGAACAGCTGCTGCAGTTCGATGTGGCCGTGGCCGGCGCGCGCCGAGCCGCCCGGCACGTCGTACAGGTAGTAGACGCGCTTGATGTCGAACGGAATATGGACGCCGCCTTCGATGACCGACAGGTTGCCGCGCACATCATGGTGCGGCGGCAGGTCGATCAGTTTGCATTGATCCAGCTTGGACATGGGGTCTCCTGGTAATTTACTGGGCCGGCAGTGCTGTCACATAGTCGGTGTAGCGCTGGCGCGAACGGCCCATCTGCTCGAACACGCTGCCCAGCTGGATCGTCACTGCTTCCACCTGCATCTGCTGCGCCTTCAGTTCCTCGGCCGAGATCAGGCCGATTTCGTGCGAGACCCACAGCAGGTCGATAGAGTCGGAAAAGCAGTTGCCGAAGTTGGGGTTGGAGTTCGGGTTGGAATTCGATTGCAGGCGCTGGTCGCGGCGGAAGTAGCTCAGCTCTTCGTCGATGTAGAAGGCGTTGCCGCCCTTCACCAGATTGCAGTAGGCGGCGACGTCGGCCAGACCCTTGGTGAAGTCGTGCGATCCAATGCGGAACAGGTCGAGCGGCGCGATCTTCCACAGCTGCTCGCGGCGCACCATGATGGTGGTCAGCTCGCCGATGAAGTTGCGCATGCCGAGCGCCATCGAGCGGTGCATGTCCTGCCCCGGCATGCTGCCGCTGGCTTCATACGGACGGCGCGATTCGGTGCGCTCATTGTCGGAGTTGATGACTTGCGAGGCCGAGAACACCAGATAGTTTTTCGGGTCCATATTCATTACCGCCACCATGCGCTCGACGCAGAACGGATGCAGGATGTCGTCGTCGAACAGGGGCTTGATCAGCGCGCCCTTGCCGGAATAGAAGCAGGACAGCAGGTTGTCTTCGCGGATGGCGACGTTGCGCTGGTAGATCACGCCCGGATAGCGGGCGCAGATGTCGCGGATTTCTTCGGTCGGGCAGTTGTCGCTGACCAGAATTTCGAGGTTCGGATAGGTCTGGCCGATGGCCGACTTCAGGCACTGCTCGAAATGCGCCGGTTTGTAGGACGGGATGACAATGCTGACTTTGGGCAGGCTCATAACGGGTGCGGCTCCGGAAGTTAAACGGCGACAGCGACGATGATGTACTGCGACGGCAGTGCATCTTCCACCGCGATGTTCGGGTCGATGCCACTGGCTTGCGCCATCAGGCGGATCGCTGGCAAGTATTTTTCGGCGGCCGGCTCGTCGACGATGCGGGCGCTGCCGCCGGCGATCTGGAAGCCGGCTTGCTGGAACATGTCGAGCATGGCGCCGCGCGTGAAGCAGCGCTTGTTGGCGCGGTCCATCGCAGCGCCGGCGCCGTAGCGCAGGTCGCCGGCGTTCAGCCGGGCCTGAATGCTCCAGTGCTGGAAGTTGCGGATCGCCGCCACAATACGGCCGCCGGGCGCAATGTTGGCGCGGATCCGTGACAGCAGCGCCCACGGGTCGTTCAGCTGTTCCAGCACTTCGCCGAGGATCCAGCAATCGGCACCGGCCACGTGCGACCACAGTTGTGGACCGGCGCTTTCGATATCGAGATCGAACACGAAATCGCAGTGCGGCCGGGCCGCATGGGCGGCCACCAGCTCGCGCTCGATGCCGGTGTAATTGCAGATGCTGTTGCGCTGCTTGTAGGCCTTGGCAAAGGCGCCGTCATGGCAGCCGACGTCGACCAGCTTCTGGGCCTCCAGCGGTACCATGGACAGCAGGTCCTGGTTGATCTGGGTGGTGGCGGTCGGCATTTCGTAGTGGTAGCCGCCGGTGCGGATCACGGTGCCTTGCCAGTCGTGCTTGATGTATTCGCGGCGCTCCGGTTTCGGGCTGAAATCGCCCTTGACCCAGTCTATGCTTTCGATCAGATGGTGAGCGCCGGCGCGGTGCAGGGCCAGCATGGTTTGCACCATCGGCGCGCCGTGCTTAATCGGCAGCGGCCACTGGCGCACCACTTCGATATTGGTCAGCATGCAGGCCGGGTGCAGGTAGCGCACGGTGCCGTCGAGCGGACGGTCGAAGCCCTGCTCATTGACCATCTGGATGCTGCCAACGCCGTACATGGCGGGTTTCAAATGGCTTTGCATCGATTCGAGGAAGCCGGCCTTGATGATTTCGACGTCGGAATCAAGGAACAGTACTTCGCCGCTCAGGCCCAGATTGTTGATCGCCCACGACAGGCCGGGGCCGTGGTGGATGTTGTAGCCGAACGGGATGAATTCGATGTTGTCGAAACCGGCCGTGACGGCGCGGATCTGCTCGGCCACGTCCGGGTGCGAGCCGTCGATTACGTAGACGCGTGTAAACATGTCGGCCGTACCGAATTCATCTTTGTGCGAAACCGCTTTCTGGGGCGTGCTACAGCCAGCAAGGCTGAGCACGAACAGCATAGACGTTATGACGATGACGGGATTTTTCTGATCAAACATGGAGTAGAAGATTCGTATTGGAACTTGCGTAAATGGCCTAGAGCCGAGTTGAATAGACCGCACAAATTCTAACATTGCAAATTTGATTTTGTGCTTGGATTATCGCGGCTCGGCTCTTGATTTTTGATGGTTCCTTTATTGTGGCATTGCAGGCCTCGAAAACATATTTGAAATTTTA
>JBGSBQ010000207.1:0-6498 GCA_041730475.1 Sphingomonadaceae bacterium | reverse complement strand
ATGACGCCCGTGACCCGGTCGACGCTGTCCACAATCTGCGTCATGGTCGTGCCCGCGTCATCGACCAGCCGGGTACCGGCGGCAACGTTGCTGACCGAGGCCCCAATCAGCACCTTGATTTCCTTGGCCGCTGCGGCGGAGCGCTGCGCCAGATTACGCACTTCGGTCGCCACCACGGCAAATCCACGACCCAGCTCGCCGGCACGGGCCGCCTCCACCGCGGCGTTCAAGGCCAGGATATTGGTCTGGAAGGCGATCGCATCGATCACGCCGACGATGTCCGCAATCTGCCGCCCCGAAGCATTGATGGTCTGCATGGTGGTGACCACTTGCGCCACCACCCGGCCGCCCCGCACCGCCACATCGCGCGCCGAGGTGGCCAGCTGATCGGCATGGCGGGCATGCTCGGCATTGTTTTTCACGGTACTGGTCAGCTGCTCCATCGCGGCCGCCGTCTGTTCCAGCGCGCTCGCTTGCTGTTCCGTGCGGGCTGACAGGTCAAGGTTGCCGCTGGCGATCTGGCGTGCCGCCGTCGCCATCGTGTCCGTACCGCTGCGCACCTCGCCGACGATGTCCAGCAAACTGCCATTCATCGTCATCAACGAGCGCAACAAGCGCCCGGTTTCATCCGTCGCGCGGGGGTTCAGCCGCTGGGTCAGGTCGCCGCCAGCCACCGCCTGCGCCAGACCCATGGCCTGCGTCAACGGCTCGGTAATCGAGCGCGCGATCCACCACGCTAGCAGCGCGCCCGACAGCACGCTGACGGCGGCCAGCAGGCAGATCAGGGTGACACTGCTGTCATAGGCGGCGCTCACCTCCGCGCCGGCCTGCCGCATCAGTTGGGCCTGAAATTCCGCCAAAGCATCGAGCTCCACGAAATACGCCAGTTGCAGCGGCCGCAAGCGTGTCAGCAACAGGCTGCGGGCCTGATCGCGCTGCCCCTGCTTCGCCAGCAACAGGAATTGCTCCTGGACCGGATAATAATGCTGGCGCGCCTGCTCCAGCGTCGCCAGCAAGGCCAGCCCCTCGGGCATGGCAATACGCGACTTGAGATAGGCCAGCTGCTGCGCAATGACCTGTTTGTGCTGCTCAATCTGCACCAGTTCGGTCGCGACCAAGCGCTCATCCTCGAGCAACAGCGCACTGCGCATCAAGCGCGCAATCTGGTTCAGCTGATTCTTGACGTCGGTCACGGCGACGATTTTTGGATAGCGGTCTTGCAGCGTCAGCTGGCTCTCCCGCTGCATCAGATGCAGGCGTGACAGGCTGAGGAGCGAGATCAGCAGCAACACCAGCAAGATGCTGGCAAAGCCCAGGCCGAGACGCGCACCAACGTTCAAATTAGAGAGTTTCATGGTCTTCTTGCGATCCGGAAACAGTAAAGCTTACCGCCTTGACGCCAGTCCAACCCGGGTGATTTTCTCGCTGGAAACAAGGAAAATGCGCGCCCGATAGGCGACCATGGCCCGCATGGCTGGCGCTGAAAGAGCGCACAATGCAGCGATGATTACCCGCACCCACTAGACCGCCATGCCCGCGGCCCCCGAGCACCACTGCAGCAATGCCGCCAGCGTCCGCATTCTGCTGGTCGGCACGGCCACGCCTGCGGTTGCTACGCTGCTGCAGGCCGACGGCTGGGATCTACAACAGATACCAGACCACAACGCGCTGCGCGCTGCGTTGGCCCGCCAGCGCCCGCACCTGCTCATCCTCGACCTCACCAGCGCTGAGCATGCGTTGGATCTGCTGCACCAGCTCAAGCGCGACGCTGCCAGCGCGGCAGTGCCGGTACTGCTGCTCAACGCCGCCGCCACCCGCAGCGCGCTGCTGCAAGCGTTACAGGCCGGCGCCGAGGACAATCTGGCCGCGCCACTCGACCCTGAGCTGTTGCGGTGGCGGGTGCGCCAATTGCTGCGTCTGGCTGGCGCGAGCAGCCTGCACTGCCCGGCACCTCCCGCACCGGCACCGGCCAGTACCTTGGGCTGGCAACCCGGCGCCACCAGCTTGCCGGCAGCCGTGCTCGATGCGCTGCCGGCCACCGTGGCCGTCTTCGACCGGCACGGCACGCTGGTCTTGGTCAACCAGGCGTGGCGCGATTTTGCCGCGTTGAACGGCCTGGCGGCCGCCGCCAACTTTGGTCTGGGCAGCAATTATCTGGCGGCTTGTGACCGGCCTGCGATGGCGCCCGATGGCGATGGCGTGGCGGTGGCGACTGGCATCCGCGCCGTGCTCAGCGGCACAGAGTCACAATTCTCGCTCGAATATCCTTGTCATACCGCGCAGCGGCAGCGCTGGTTCATGCTGACAGTGGCACCGCTCGGCGACGGCCCCGACGGCGCCCTGACCATGCATCTCGACGTCACTCAAAAACATCTGGCCGAGCAGGCGCTGCGCGAGCGCGACCTGCAATTCCGGCAAATGGCCGACCACATCCGCGACATCTTTTTCCTGGTCGACGCCGCCAGCTGGCAGGTGCTGTATGTCAGCCCGGCGTATCAGGACATTACCGGACACAGCTGCGCCAGCCTGTATGCCGATCCGGCGTCCTGGGCCAGCGCCATTGTGCCCGCTGACCGCCGCCGCTTCGTCGCCGCCTATGCGCGCCACCGCAAGCGCTCCAGCGCCCGCTATGAGGACGCGTTCCAGATCCTGCGCCCGGACCACAGCCTGCGCTGGGTGGCGATCAAACTGTTCTCGATTCCCGGTGCCAACGGCGGCGTGGCGCGCATTGCGGGTGTCGCGCAGGACATCACCGAGGCCAAACTGGCGGTACGCGAATTGCGCGAAAGCGAGCGCCGCTTCCTCGAACTGCTGAACAACAGTACCCTGCTGTCAGTCATGCTCGACCTCGACGGCCGCGTCACTTTCTGCAATGCTGCACTGCTGCGCCTGACCGGCTTGCAGCATGCCGCGGTGATCGGCAGCGACTGGTTCGCCACCTTCATGGCGGCCGAACATGGCTCCGCCCGGGCCTATTTTCTCAACCTGTTGTCGAATCAACCCGCCTCGCTGCGCTATGAAGACGAGATCGTCAAGACCGACGGCAGCCGCTGCCTGATCTGCTGGAACAGCTCGATCCTGCATGACCGCGAAGGCAAGGTGATCGGCACCGCCAGCATCGGCGAAGACATCACGGCGCAAAAGCAGTCGGCACTGAAAATCCAGACCCTGAACACCAACCTGGAAAAAATGTCGCGCCAATTACTGCATGCACAGGAACAGGAGCGCATCAGCCTGGCGCGCGAACTGCATGATGAACTGGGGCAGCGGCTGGCCTTGCTGAAGATCGACCTGCACCACCTGCAGCGCCACCTGACGCAGCCGGCCGCGCACGCCGCCTGGCAGCTGATCGATGCTGCCGTGGTCACGCTGATTGCCCAGATCCGCGTGATCTCGGTATCACTGCGACCGCCCTCGCTCGACTATCTCGGCCTGGAATCGGCGGTACGGCAGTTGCTGGAACGTCAATTTGCCAGCGGTCAGTGCCGCTACATCTTCGAGTACGCCGGCCTGCCTGCCAAGCTGGCGCCGCCAGTCGAAATCGCCGTCTACCGCATCGTTCAGGAAAGTATCACCAATATCGTGCGCCACGCGCAGGCCAGCTACGTGGTGGTCGAACTGAACGGCGGCGAGTCCGGCCGCGAACTGGAACTGATCGTGCGGGATAACGGCCGCGGCTTCGCCCGCGGCGCTGCCGACGGGCCGACCCGCCCCGACGGCAGCGGTGCCGGCCTGCGCGGCATGCAGGAACGGGTTGCGCTGCTGGGTGGCAGTTTTAGCGTCGATTCCTCGGCCAGCGGCGGCACCCGCATCGTGGTCGGCCTGGCGCTGGAGCCCGCATGACAGCCCGCAACACCATCCTGCTGGTCGATGACCATGTGCTGGTACGGGCCGGGATCCGCAGCCTGATTGACCAGCTGGGCGATTTTTGCGTCATCGGCGAAGCCTCCAGTCCGGAGCAGGCCAAGGCCGAACTGGCACGCCAGCTACCGGCCATCGTGGTGACCGACATCACCATGGGCCAGGAAAGCGGACTCGACCTGGTGCGCTGGCTGAAACAGCAGCACCCAGACGTGGCCACCGTCATCCTCAGCATGCACGCCTCGGAAGAAATGGTCACCGAAGCGCTGCGTCAGGGCGCCTCGGCCTACTTGCTGAAGGAGTCGGCACCGGCCGAACTGGCGATCGCGCTGCATGCGATGGTGCGGCGCGAGAGCTACCTGAGCCCTGCGGTGTCGACCAAGATGATCGAGCGCTTTGTGCGCGCGCCCGTGGTCGAAGAAAAACAGTTCCAGTCGCTGACCGCGCGCCAGCTGCAAATCCTCACCATGATCGTCAACCGCAAGGGCACCAAGGAAATCGCCTTCGATCTCGACCTGAGTGAAAAAACCGTCGCCGCTCACCGCGCACAATTGATGGAGCGCCTCGGCGTACGCGACGTCGTCAGCCTGGTGCTGCTGGCCGTCAAGCATGGCTTGGTCAGTACCGACAAGTAGGCGCGTAACGCCGCTGCCCCGGGCCATTCCCTTGTCGCAGCCGAGTGTATGCCTCGTTTTCTCAAGGAAACAATGGGGGATACTGGTCGCCAGCACAGGCAGTGCCCCGGTTCCGGTTCCGGTTCCGCGCCCTTGCCACCCATACCGACTCAGCAAGGACCGCTTTGGACATTCTCAGCCGATTTTTCTCATCGGAAAACTTCATGCCGCACGGCCATTGCTACTTGTGGGCCCCGTCCGTCCTCTGGCTGCATGTGGTGTCCGACGCGCTGATCGCCGCCGCCTACTTTACCATTCCGCTAACGCTGCTGCACTTCGTGCGGCGCCGCAAGGATTTGCAATTTGACTGGATGTTCGTCTGCTTCGCCATCTTCATCCTGGCCTGCGGTGCCAATCATCTGATGGATATCTGGACCGTCTGGCATCCAACCTACTGGCTGGCCGGCGCCATCAAGGCGCTGACGGCACTGGCTTCGATCCCGACCGCGATCCTGCTGATGAAACTGGTGCCATTCGCGCTGGCCCTGCCCAGTCCGGCCAAACTGGCCGCCAGCAATGAGCGCCTGAGCCTGGAAATCGAAGAACGCATCCGCATCGCGCACATGTTGCAACTGAAGAACGAAGAACTGGAAGCGCTGAACGAAGAATTGAAAGCTTTCAGTTACTCAGTCTCGCATGATCTGCGCGCGCCGCTACGCAGCATGGACAATTTTGCGCTGGTGCTGCTGGAAGACTGCGCCGACCAGCTCGACGGTCCCGGACGCGATGCGCTGCGCCGTATCCGGCTCGCCAGTCAGCGTATGAGCGCGCTCATTGATGGCTTATTGCGCTTGTCCGATGTCGGCCGCGCCGCGCTGCAACGCGAGCGCATCGATGCCAGCGCACTGTGTCGCGAGATCGCTGCCCACCTCGACGAGCAGCCCACGGCACAGCGGCGCAGCTGGCACATTGCGCCCGGTCTGATGTTCGACGGCGACCCGGCCCTGCTGCGCATCGTGCTGCAGAACCTGCTGGAAAACGCGTGGAAATTCAGCGCCTTCACGGCCAACGCCGAGATCCGCGTCGGACAACAGGCCAGCACGCACGGCCCGGTGTTCTTTGTTGCCGATAACGGCGCCGGCTTCGCCATGCGGTATGCCGAGCGCATCTTCAGCGCCTTCCAGCGCCTGCATCCGGTGGCCGACTTTCCTGGCACCGGTATCGGCCTGGCGCTGGTGCAGCGCATCCTGTTGCGGCATGGCGGGCGCATCTGGGCCGAAGCCAGCACCGGCCATGGGGCAACCTTTTACTTCCATCTGGCCACGCCCGAGTCTCCGCCTGCGCTGGGTACATTAAGGGCACTGGTATGAGGCGTCCACTGCGAGTACTGCTGGTCGACGACAGCGAAGATGACGCAGTGCTGGTGCTGCGCGCCTTGCAGCGCGGTGGCTTTGACGCCACGGCCGTGCGGGTGCAGAATGGCGCCGCACTGACAGTCGCGCTGCAACAGCCATGGGACGTGGTGCTGTCGGACTTTTCCATGCCCGGT
This sequence comes from Sphingomonadaceae bacterium, assembly GCA_041730475.1. Lineage (GTDB taxonomy): Bacteria > Pseudomonadota > Gammaproteobacteria > Burkholderiales > Burkholderiaceae_D > Rugamonas. Next base: position 474 of record JBGSBQ010000207.1, on the reverse strand, counting down.
TTTAGTGGCATGGAGGCACTGGAAATCTGCCGCGCACTGGGCAATGACATTCCCTTCATCCTGATTTCCGGCACCGTCGGCGATGAAATGGCAGTCGCCATCATGAAGGCTGGCGCCAATGACTATGTGATGAAACACAATCTGGCGCGGCTGGCACCGGCACTGTCGCGCGAGCTGTACGATGCCAGCGCACGGGCCAACCTGCGGCGCACCGAGCTGGAGCTGATCGGCAGCGAAAAGCGCTTTCACGCCTTCATGGATGCCAGCCCGTTTGCGGCCTCGATCCGCGACCAGGACGGCCGCTATTTGTATATGAACAAAGGCTGGAGCACGGCGTTCGAGGTGGCCAGCGCGCACTGGATGGGACGCACCGATGAACCGGCGCGCCAGCACTTGCGCTGCGGCGCCGCCCCCGTGGCGTTAGCGGGGCACGCCGTCGCCACCGAAGCGATAGACGAATACCACCGCCCCGAC
>JBGSBQ010000206.1:0-6509 GCA_041730475.1 Sphingomonadaceae bacterium | reverse complement strand
ATCGCGAGATTTTCTTCGTCGACAACCACGTCCATTGCATGTTTTTCTTCATCGACAACGATGGAGGAAACATTCGCTGGCGCCAGTGCACCGATGACGAATTGCGCCGGATCTTCCGACCACAGCACGATGTCGACGCGCTCGCCGCCGAGTTCGCCGGTCACAGCCTGCACGCGCGAACCGCGCATACCAACGCAGGTACCGATCGGATCGATACGCTTGTCGGCCGTGTAGACGGCGATCTTGGCGCGGACGCCAGCGTCACGGGCAGCCGATTTAATTTCCAGCATGCCTTGTTCGATTTCCGGCACTTACAGCTCGAACAGCTTGGAGATGAATTCCGGTGCGGTACGCGACAGAATCACTTGCGGGCCGCGCATATTGCGGTCGATACGCAGGATGTAAGCACGGACCCGGTCACCGATACGCAGATTTTCTTTCGGGATCATCTGGTCGCGTGGCAGACGGGCTTCGATTTTGCCCGATTCCACGATCGCGTCGCCGCGTTCCATCCGTTTGATGGTACCGGTCACCAGCGAATCGCCGCGCTCCAGGAAGTCCACCAGAATCTGTTCACGTTCAGCATCACGCACGCGCTGCAGAACCACCTGTTTGGTGTCCTGGGCGAAGCGGCGGCCGAACTCCACGGATTCGATCGGTTCTTCGATATGGTCATCGACTTCGATGTCCGCGATCTGCTCTTTCGCTTCGAAATGCAGAATTTCCTGGTCCGGCAGTTGCAGACCTGCCTCGTCAGGCACGACGTGCCAGCGGCGGAAGGATTCGAACTCACCCGACTCGCGGTCGATCGAAACGCGGATATCGACTTCACCTTCATAGCGTTTCTTCGTGGCTTGCGCCAACGCGAATTCCAGCGCGCCGAAAACCACATCTTTATCGACGTTCTTTTCACGCGCCAGCGCGTCTACCAATAACAAAACTTCGCGACTCATGCTTTGCGTCCCTTAAAATCCACCTGCGGCACCAAGCGTGCCTTATCCACATCGGCGAGCGAAAACTCCAACAGCGCCGGACCATCCTTACCATCAAATTCCAACGACAATTTATCGCCCTGGGGTTCTTGCAGAACGCCCTGGAACGATTTCCGGTTGTTCGTACCCGGCATCGCAATTTTCAGCTTGACGATCGCTTCGCAACCGGCAAAGCGAACGAAGTCTTCCAGCTTGCGCACCGGGCGGTCCAGCCCTGGCGACGAGATTTCGAGACGCTCATAATTCACGTTCTCGACCGTCAGCACATGCGACAACTGGTGACTGACCGTGGCGCAATCTTCCACGGTGATCGGGCCTTTTTCTTCGGCATCGGCGGCGCTGAAATCGATAAACACGCGCAGCAGTCCACGCTCGGCCCGTTCGACATCAACCAGCTCATAGCCCAGACCAGTCACGGTTTTTTCAATTAATTCCGGCAGCTGCAAGAAATTCTCCAGATCAAGGCCTGTTTCTCATCATAAAAACAGACCGTTCAAAACGGTTCACCAAAAAAAAAATGGGCATCTGCCCATCTTCTTGTATTCCCAGCCAGATGAAACATCCTCAGCAAACTACTGCAAAGAACTTTTACTAGGCTGGTTATTATAACCTCTTATAGCCCCCGACGCAATGCCACACGGGCGGTGTGGACTTGCTTACAACAGTCGCCGGAGGCCGGCCGGCTTAGCCTTTACGGCGGCGCGGCATGCCATGGTCGATGGCGCCACCGCGCGGTGGCTGGTTGCGGCGCGGTGCCGAGGCATTGCCGAAACCGAAGGTGGTTTGCAGCGGATCGGGCTGACGCGGACCGCGTTGCGGCCCTTTCGCACCCTGACCGCCAGCGGCGGCCTTGCCCTGCCCTTGTGGACGGCCCTGCCCCTGTCCCTGCCCCTGACGAGGCGACCCTTCGCCCAGCGGACGACCGCCGGCATAGCCGCCGATGCCCTGTGGACGACCACCGGGACGACCGGAACCGGCCGCACCAGCGGGACGCCCCTGGCCGCCACCCATACCGCCACGGCCTTGACCGCGGCCACCACCACCCGCACCGCGTTGCGGCTTGGCGAACGGCATCGCATTGTCATTGCTGACGTCGATACGGTTGAAGTTCGGCTCGTCGTGGTCCTCATGGTCGTCATCATCGTCATGCCGCTCATCGCGATGATTGCCACGCTCGTTGCCACGGGCGACCTTGGCTTGCGGCGTCTTCGGCCCCTTGCCTTGCGGGCCTTTGCTCGGGCCACGGGCCGGCGCCTCGGCGCCGCCTTTTTTCTCGACACCGTAGGCGGCCATCAGGTCGCGCACCGTGTTCTCTTCCATTTCTTCCCAGCGACCACGCTTCAGGTTGCTTGGCAGCGTCAGCGCGCCATACCGGGTACGAATCAGGCGCGACACGGTCAGACCGATCGCTTCAAACATGCGGCGCACCTCGCGGTTACGGCCTTCGCCGATGACCACGCGGTACCACTTGTTAATGCCCTCGCCGCCGCCGTCCGCGATCTTGGTGAACTGTGCCAGACCGTCTTCCAGCTCAACACCGGCCAGCAGTTTCTGGCGCATGCCCTCTTCCAGCACGCCCAGCGTCCGCACGGCGTACTCGCGGTCGATGTTGTAACGCGGGTGCATCAGCCGGTTGGCTATATCGCCCGACGTCGTGAACAGCAGCAAGCCTTCGGTATTGAAATCGAGGCGACCGATGGCCAGCCACTTGCCAGCCTTCATGGTCGGCAGGCGATCGAAGACCGATGGCCGGCCGTCCGGATCGTCATGGCTGACGATCTCGCCAGCCGGCTTGTGATAAACCAGCACGCGCGGCGGTTTCTTGCTGACGCGACGCTGGATCAGCTTGCCGTTGATGCGTACCGCATCGGTCGGCAGGATGCGCTGGCCAATATGGGCCGGCTCGCCATTCACCGAGACGCGGCCAGCAACGATCAGGTCTTCCATGTCGCGGCGCGAACCCAGACCGGCTTCCGCCAGCACCTTGTGCAGCTTGGGCGCATCATCGTCCGAGGTCAGATCGCGGCGCACCACCTTGGCGGGCTGGCCGCGGCCTTTGGCGCCATCTTCGGCGTCAAACGCGTCCGAAGTGACAAACGAGAACACCGCATCGGCATCACCATCTTTGGCACCGGCACCACCCTGCTGGCCGCGCTGCGGTTTGCCATTCTTGCCGAGCTTGCCTTTGTGCTGGCCTTGCGGCTGGCCTTTGCCACGTCCGTCGGGACGCGGGCCGCGCTCATGGCGTGGCTTGCCTTCCTGTGGCGCAGCGACACCCTCGACGGCCACTGCCTCGCCGTCGTTCAGCGCTATCGGCTCCGGACGGGGTTGGGTCGCCTGACGGGCAGCACGTTGCTCGCGCATCTGGCGCGGACCACGGGGGCCGCGCGGACCACGCTCGGCGCGCTCGCCGTCGGCAGGAGCGGCAGGCGCTACGACTGCAGAGGCGGGAGCGGCAGCGGCAGCGGGGCTGGCCTCGACGGCCGCCGGGACGCTCTCGGCGACCACTTCTTTCTTGGCGGCCGGCTTGGCGCGCGGCTTTTTCACCGGGCCCGGTGCGGCCTCGGTGCTGACGGCGGCAGCGTCGGCGGCCACGGCGTCAGCCTTCGGCTTGCGCTTGGCTTTCGGTGCGGGTGCGGCGCCAGCAGCGACTGCCGCGGCATCGGCCTCGATCTGGGCCTTGGTGCGACGCTTGGGCTTGGCTACCACCTCGGCAGCGGCTACGTCGTTGACTGTCTCTTGGGAATTAGGATTGTTCATTATTCATTTCTTGGTTGTGCTCAGCGTCAACCGGTAACTCTGGCGCAGGCTCATCAGTAATCGCCTCGGCGGTTGCTGGCGATCCAGCGTCCGCTTGTGCTGCTTGGTGTTGCATTAGTGCTTGTTCGGGTGGTGTTACTACTTCTGGCAAGGGCTGCGCGGCGCGCGCAAAATTCTCCTGCAACGCTGCCTCCAGCGCCTCCATGTCCGGCCCGCCGCTTTGCATCTCGCTCAGGGTCTGCAACGGCGGCAGTTGGGCCAGCGAATTCAGGCCCAGGTCATCGAGGAACTGCTTGGTGGTGCCCAGCAACGCTGGCCGCCCCACCACGTCACGGTAACCGATCGCATCGACCCAGCCGCGGTCCTCCAGCATCTTGATCGTTTGCGAATTGACGGCCACACCGCGTATTTCTTCGATATCGCCCCGGGTCACCGGCTGCCGGTACGCGATGATGGCCAGCGTCTCCAGCGTCGCCCGCGAATACTTGGGCGGCTTTTCCGGGTTCAGCCGGTCCAGGTATTGCTTCATTTCAGGCCGGCTCTGGAAGCGCCAGCCAGTCGACAGGCTGACCACTTCGATGCCGCGGCCAGACCAGTCCAGCCGGAGCTGCTCGAGCAACTCCTTGATCGTATCGGCACCGACGCCGGAGCCGCGCGGCCGCCCCTGATCATCGAGCTCGACGTACAGTTTTTTCAGACTGTGGATCGACAACGGCTCATGGGCGCATAGCAACGCAGTTTCGAGGACTCTTTTCGCCTCAGCTGTATCCATAGCAATCTTGTGGTTGCATTTAAATGCAGAAAGAATTCATACCCATTCAGTGAGCTTGCGGACAGCCATCTGACGATGCCGCCTGTGTATGATCCGCTGTAGCTGTTTTTTTCCGACGCCCGGGCCGATGCGCGCCTGGCGGGAGAGATAGAGACATGCGTGAAACGCGATCCTGGCTTGCCGTTTTCGGGCGAAAATGGGCAAGCAGCAACCGGAACGTTCTAAACCGTTTCATCCAACCGGGTGAATTGTACCTGATAAAACACCGAAAAGCGCATTTCCGGCCAGCCGAAGTGTAACTTGCCTTACGCTAAAGCAATTTTCTCGGACAAGATTGCCGAGACACCAACGAAGGCCGGGTATTGGGCCGTGATCACATAGGTCGGGATCTGCGCCAGATAGGCCGCGAAGCGCCCCTTGTGTTCAAAGCGGGCGCGGAAGCCGGAGCGGTCGAAGCGCGCGCCCAGCCGCGGCACAATGCCACCACCTATATAGATACCGCCCTGCGCACCGAGCGTGATGGCGACGTTGGCGGCAATCGTGCCCAGCATGCAGCAGAACGCCTCGATGACGTCATCGCACAGCGAGCATTCGCCGGCCAGCGCGCGGCGTGAAATCTCGGCCGCTGGCAGTGCTTCGCCCGGCAGGTCGCCATGCTCGGCCAGCGCGCGGTAAATCAGTTCGATCCCCACACCCGACAGCAGGCGTTCAGCCGACACGTGGTCAAATTCTTTCCAGGCGAAACGCAGGATCGCTACTTCAGTCTCGTTGACGGGCGAGAAGCTGACGTGTCCGCCCTCGCTCAACAACGCAGTCCAGCCGTCCTGGCCGGGAATCAGGCCGGAAACCCCCAGCCCGGTGCCAGCGCCAATCAGGCCCAGCGGCGTAGCCGGCACGGCCACCCCACCGCCCACCTGGCGCTTTTGCTCGGCCGACAGCAGCGGCAAGGAGCGCGCCAGCGCGGTGAAATCATTGACCACCGCGAGCATGTCGAAGCCAGCCTCGCGGCGCAGCGCCTCGATCGAAAACTCCCAGTGATGGTTGGTCATCCGCACCAGATCGCCAATCACCGGATTGGCGATGGCGATCGCACCATTGCGGATCGTGCCGGCGCCGGTACTGGCGACGGCGGGCGAGGCCAGATAGGCGACCAGGGCGGCGGCCAGGGTCGGATACTCGGCACAGGCCAGCACCTCGATCGCCGCGATCTGCCCCGGCCCCAGCTCCAGCGCAAAGCGCGCATTGGTACCACCAATATCCGCCAGCAAACGCGGTCCGCCGGCGAATCCGGTGGTCGGGGAGAGAGGCGTAGTGAGGGACTGGGCTGTCATGATGGATCGAAAATAGTTGAGGCCTAAGCTTACGGTATTTCGCCAAGTTCACGCAAGCATTCTTTGTAGTTTTAGTACAGTCTCTACGTTTTTGCCACAGAAAATTACAATTTGGAATTTTTAAACCGTAGTATGACTACGCGCCCCTTTTTGTGGCAAAACACGCACTAATTTGGTGAATATACTAAAAGTTCACCAAATTGTTTCAAAAATGTTGTATTTGCTACCTATTGTTCAAGTAAATGTGGACGTCCCCGGAAGTGATATATACATTCATTTTTTGTAACCGCCGTTACAGTTTTGCCCTTCAGATTTACGCTGACTTAAAGAGAGAGTAGACAGATGAAAAAACGATTCCCGTTCGCGGTCATGATGTTATCCGCTAGCCCGTTCGTGCTCGCCCAGGGTGTGCAGATGGCTACCGCCGCTGCCACCGCTGCCGCGCCGGCCGAGGCACAGGCTGCGAGTGCCGATACCCCTATTCCTGACGACATCCAGAAAGTGACCATTGTGTCGACCGGTAGCCGTGGCGGCCAGCGCACTCTGGTCGATAGCGCCGTGCCGATCGACATCCTGAGCGCCCGCGAACTGAGCAATACCGGCCAGACCACGCTGGACAAGTCGATGGCCTTCCGTGTGCCGTCCTTCAACACC
>JBGSBQ010000205.1:0-6520 GCA_041730475.1 Sphingomonadaceae bacterium | reverse complement strand
CTGGCCGTTCTGCTCGAACTGCAGGCCGTTCCAGCTTTGCAGCTGGGTCTTGGGCAGGTTCAGGCACGGGGTCTGCTCGAAATGCGGTGCACCGATCAGCTCGCCCTTCAGGTCGTAAGTCCAGCGGTGCAGCGGGCAGACGATGTTGTTGGCGTTGCCGCGGCCATTGAACATCAGGGCCTGACGGTGGCGGCACACATTCGACAGCAGCTCCAGTCCGTGGGCGTTGCGCACCAGCATGCGACCCTCGTGCTCGGACGCCAGGGTGGCAAAGTCGCCGACATTCGGCACCATCAGTTCATGCCCGACATAGCGCGGGCCGGCCTGGAATAATTGCTGCATTTCGCGCTGTAACAGCGCTTCGTCAAAATAGACGCTTACCGGAAGTTGCGCGTTCGAACGCGCCAGCTTGGCGTGGGTACCCAGATCGGACATCCCAACCCCCCTTAATATGTACATCAAACCAAAGAGAGACAGAATCCGTAAAGACCTGAATTCAAGTGTGTTGAAACGGGTATTTCGGACAGAACCGGCGATTATACCGCGTTTCCGGCCCCGCTTGCTGGGCATGGCGCCGGCACTGTGCGTTGGCGTTGCTGAAATTGCATGATTGACACGGTGATCATGGCGATTGCGCTACAATCGGCGCTGGCGGCCGCGCATGGCCATCAGTTCCACCCGCATCAGGTGGTTTGTTCTAAAATATCGGGCTACACTGCGCAGTTGCGCCCTGAAACAAGCAAAATACCTATGTCTAAGAAATTATCTGCCGAAGCGGCTGCCGCGCCGGCCTCGTTTGAAGCTGCCATGGCCGAGCTGGCGCAACTGGTGGCGCAAATGGAAGCGGGCCAGTTGCCGCTGGAAGCGTCGGTTGCCGCCTATGCGCGCGGCTCGGAGCTGGTCAAGTTCTGCGCCGCCCAGCTGGACAAGGTGGAAGCCCAGGTCAAGGTACTCGATGGCGACATGCTGAAGCCGTTCGCCGACGAGGAGACCGCATGAGCGCCGCGTTTGACGACTGGATGAAGACGGTGCAGGCCGGGTCCGAGCAGGATCTGTCGGGCTACCTGCCGGGCGCCGAGGTGGTGCCGGCCAAGCTGCACGCGGCGATGCGCTACGCGCTGCTGGGTGGCGGCAAGCGGGTGCGCCCGCTGCTGGTGTACGCGGCCGGTGCACTGTTCGGTGCCGACGCGGCGGCGCTGAGCCGGGCGGCGGCGGCGGTGGAAATGATCCACGCCTATTCGCTGGTGCACGATGACATGCCGTGCATGGACGACGATGCGCTGCGGCGCGGCAAGCCGACCGTGCACGTGGCGTATGACGAGGCGACGGCGCTGTTGGTCGGCGACGCGCTGCAGTCGCAGGCGTTTCTGGTGCTGGCCGATGCGGCGCTGCCGCCGGCGCGGCTGGTGGCGATGCTGCGGTTGCTGGCGCAGGCCTCCGGTTCGGCCGGCATGTGCGGCGGTCAGGCGATTGATCTCGACAGCGTGGGCTTGAGCCTGACGCTGCAACAGCTGGAGCAGATGCACCAGCTGAAGACCGGCGCCCTGTTGCGCGCCGCCGTGGTGCTGGGCGCGCTGGCTGGCAAGGAACTGGATGCGGCCGAGCTGGCGGCGCTGGACGCCTATGCGCGCGCCATCGGACTGGCGTTTCAGGTGGTCGATGACGTGCTCGATGCGACGGCCGATTCGGCCACGCTGGGCAAGACTGCCGGCAAGGATGCGGCCGATAATAAACCGACCTATGTGTCGATTCTGGGGCTGGAGCCATCGCGCGCGCTGGCAGAACAATTGCGGCTCGATGCGCATGCTGCGCTCGCGCCGTTCGGAGAAAAAGCTCTGCGGTTACGCGAACTCGCGGATTTGATCGTGCAGCGGAAGGCTTAAATGAACTTGCTTGAAAATATAGAATCCCCAGCCGATGTGCGCAAACTGGCGCGCTCGCAGCTGACGCCTTTGGCGCATGAACTGCGCAGCTACCTGCTGGATTCAGTGTCCAAGACGGGCGGCCATCTGTCGTCCAATCTCGGCACCGTCGAGTTGACGGTAGCGCTGCATTATGTGTTCAACACGCCGCACGACCGTATCGTGTGGGACGTCGGCCACCAGACCTATTCGCACAAGATTTTGACGGGGCGGCGCGGGCGCATGCACACGCTGCGCCAGCTGGACGGTATTTCCGGTTTCCCGAAACGCGACGAGAGCGAATACGACACCTTCGGCACGGCGCACTCGTCGACGTCGATTTCGGCCGCGCTGGGCATGGCGCAGGCGGCCAAGATCAAGGGCGAGCAACGGCATGCGATCGCGGTGATCGGCGACGGCTCGATGACGGCCGGGATGGCGTTCGAGGCGCTGAACAACGCTGGCGTGCAGGAAGACCTGAATTTGCTGGTGATCCTGAACGATAACGATATGTCGATCTCGCCACCGGTGGGGGCGCTGAACCGCTATCTGGCGCGCCTGATGTCGGGGCAGTTTTATGCGGCGGCCAAGAACGTCGGCAAGCAGGTGTTGCCGGCGCCGGTGCTGGAACTGGCCAAGCGGCTGGAAGAACATGCCAAGGGCATGGTGGTGCCTGCCACGATGTTTGAGGAATTCGGCTTCAATTATATCGGGCCGATTGATGGTCATGATCTGGAATCGCTGATTCCGACGCTGCAGAATATCCGCCAGCTGAAGGGGCCGCAGTTCCTGCACGTGGTGACCAAGAAGGGGCAGGGCTACAAGCTGGCAGAGGCCGAGCCTATCCTGTACCACGGTACCGGCAAGTTCAATCCGGCCGAGGGCATCAAGCCGGCCACGGCGCCGGGCAAGATTACGTACACCGAGGTGTTCGGCAACTGGCTGTGCGATATGGCGGCGGCTGACAAGCGGCTGGTCGGCATCACGCCGGCGATGCGCGAAGGTTCGGGCATGGTGCGCTTTGAGCAGCAGTATCCGGAACGCTATTTCGATGTCGGCATCGCCGAGCAGCATGCGGTGACGTTCGGCGCTGGTCTGGCGTGCGAAGGCCTGAAGCCGGTGGTGGCGATTTATTCGACCTTCCTGCAGCGCGGCTACGATCAGCTGATCCATGACGTGGCGCTGCAAAATCTGGACGTGACGTTTGCGCTGGACCGCGCTGGTCTGGTCGGCGCCGATGGGGCGACCCATGCCGGTAACTATGATCTGGCTTACCTGCGCTGCATTCCGAATATGGTGGTGATGGCGGCATCGGACGAGAATGAGTGCCGGCAGATGCTGAGTACGGGCTATCAGTACGCGGGGCCGGCGGCGATCCGTTATCCGCGCGGTGCTGGCATCGGCGCGGCGATTGCGCCGCAACTGGACACGATCGAGATCGGCAAGGGCGAGATCAAGCGCGCTGGCCAGAAAATCGCGATTCTGGCGTTTGGTTCGATGGTTGCGCCGGCGATGGCGGCGGCTGAGCAACTGGGGGCGACGGTGGCGAATATGCGCTTCGTCAAGCCGCTGGACGTGGAGCTGGTCAAGCAGCTGGCGGCCGAGCATGAGTATTTGGTGACGGTGGAAGAGGGTGCGATCATGGGTGGTGCCGGGGCGGCGGTGGCGGAAGCGCTGGCGGCCGAGGGCATCGTCAAGCCGTTGTTGATGCTGGGCTTGCCGGACAAGTTTATCGATCATGGCGATCCGGCCAAGCTGCTGGCCAGCGTGGGGCTGGATGCGGCGGGGATCGCGGCGTCGATTCAGCAGCGTTACGGTAGCGAGGAACCGCGGCTGGTCGTGAATAACGGCTAAGCTCACAACAGGGCGCTGCGGCGCTCATGCTGTTCAGTTAAGGTGCCGTAGCGCACGCTTGCACCCCAGAATAAGATCTGGGGTCAGACCCGATGGGACTCGGCGTCCCCGTCTGACCCCGGCTTTGAGCTGGTGGGGTTTGCCAGCCGATCTGCGCCTTAGCTAAACAGCTTTAGCGCTGCGGCAGTCGGTGGCGCGTTGCCATCCGGTCTACGACAGACTAAAACAGTCTAAACCGCTCCCGGCCAGACCGGAGGCTCAGTCCGGTTTTTTCAGCTTGCGCTCGTGCTGCCACAGCACGTCGCCACCACCGGCGTAGCGGTTCAACACGCGCGACAGCACGAACAGCAGGTCCGACAGGCGGTTCACATACTGGCGCGGATGGTCGTTGATGGTCTCGGCTTTGCCCAGCGTGACAATACTGCGCTCGGCGCGCCGGCAGATGGTGCGGCAGACGTGGGCCAGCGACGCGGCACGCGAACCGGCCGGCAAAATGAATTCGGTCAGCGGCGGCAGGTCGGCGTTGTACTTGGCCAGCAGGCCGTCGAGCTTCTCGACATGGGCCTCGATGATCATCTGGTAACCGGGGATGCACAACTCGCCGCCCAGATCAAACAGGTCATGCTGGATGCCGACCAGCTCATCGCGCAGCGGCGCCGGCATCTCTTCGCACAGCAGCAGGCCCAGATGGGAATTCAGTTCATCGACGTCACCGATGGCGTGGATACGCACGCTGTCCTTGTCGGTGCGGCTGCCGTCACCGAGGCCGGTGGTGCCATTGTCGCCGGTGCGGGTGGCGATGCGGGAAAGGCGGTTGCCCATGATATGGCTCTCTTAAGCGGCGACCGGCGCGATGCGCGGGCGGCGGGGATTGTAGGGGTCGAAATTGGGCGCGTTCCAGAATGCCTGAACGCCCATCTTCTCATACAGCGGCACTTCCTCGTCATACATCGGGAACAGGCTGGCGACGTGGATGGTGCGGTCCGGCAGCACGAAGGCGCACTGTTCCGGCGTCATGAAGGCCGGCTTGTAGACAAAGGCGGCGTTCATTGCGCTGTCGCCCGAAGCCGGCTTGTTGAGCTTGAATGAATTGCCATACGTGAACGCGCTGTCGTTGTAGAACGATTGCGCGAAATAGGCGGCGGCGGCGCCCCAGCCATGGTCCTCGGTTTGCAGCGCAAACATCAGCTCCGGCTTGCCATGCACCCAGCTCGGGTGGCTGGCGTTGGACAGGCCGCCGGTGACGGCGGTCAGCATGCCTTTGGCCGGGAAGTCTTCAAAATAAAACACCAGCACTTTAGGCAGGTTGGGCAGGGCTACATCGCCGATGCGGGTGGTCGGCATGCCGAAGCGGGCTTCCAGGGCCAGCATCCATTCTTTGTCAAAATGATAATCCATAACTGATTTCCGGTAGGGTGATCTGAACAGCGCTGGAAGAATACGCGAATGTGGCATAGCGTGTCAGCTTTTTGCGCAGATTGCGGAAAAATCGCGCACGTGAACCGCTGCTGTCGTCGTTTTGGCGGCGTTTGTGCTTACAATCGTAGCCTGATTCCGGGTTCAAGGTAGCCTCCATGAATATAGTCTCATCCGACGCGGCGCTGGCCGCCATTGCCGCCCGCCGTGCCGAGGTGGGGGCCGCGCTGCGGGCCGTGCTGCCGGCGCGCAGCGTGTTGTCCGAACCGGAAGATACCCGGCCCTACGAATGCGATGGGCTGGCCGCCTACCGCCAGTTGCCGATGATCGTCACGCTGCCCGACAGCGAGGCGCAGGTGATCGCGGTGCTGGAAGTCTGTCGCCGCCTGCAGGTGCCGATCGTGCCGCGTGGCGCTGGCACCGGGCTGTCCGGCGGCGCCATGCCGATCGCCGATGGCGTGGTGTTGTCGACGGCGCGCTTGAACCAGATTGTGCGCCTGGATCCGTATGCGCGCAGCGCCGTGGTGCAGCCGGGCGTGCGCAATCTGGCGATCTCGGAAGCGGCGGCGCAGCATGCGCTGTACTACGCGCCCGATCCGTCCTCGCAGATCGCCTGCAGCATCGGCGGCAACGTGGCCGAGAATTCGGGCGGCGTGCATTGCTTGAAATACGGCCTGACCGTGCACAACGTGCTGCGGGTGCGCATGGTGACCATGGACGGCGACGTGGTGGAGCTGGGCGGCGAGGCGCTGGACGCGCCCGGCCTCGACCTGCTGTCGGTGTTTATCGGCTCCGAAGGCATGCTCGGCATCGTCACCGAAGTGACGGTCAAGCTGGTGCCGAAACCGGCCATCGCGCGCGTCATCATGGCCTCGTTTGCCGAAGTGGTGGCGGGCTGCCACGCGGTGGCGCAGCTGATCGCGGCCGGCATTATCCCGGCCGGCCTGGAGATGATGGACCAGACCTCGTCGCGTATGGTGGAGCCGTTCGTCACGGCCGGTTATGACACCGAGGCTGCCGCCATCCTGTTGTGCGAAGCCGACGGCACGGTGGAGGAGGTGGAAGAGGAAATCGCGCGCATGACGGCGGTGCTGACTACGGCGGGCGCCAGCGCGATCGCGGTATCGCAGTCGGAAGCGGAGCGCATGCGCTTCTGGTCCGGCCGCAAGAATGCCTTTCCGGCAGCCGGGCGTATTTCGCCCGACTACTACTGCATGGACGGCACCATCCCGCGCAAGCACCTGGCCACGGTGCTGACCGGGATCGAGCGCATGGAAGTGGCGTATGGCCTGCGCTGTGCCAACGTGTTCCATGCCGGCGACGGCAATCTGCATCCCTTGATTTTGTTC
>JBGSBQ010000204.1:0-6539 GCA_041730475.1 Sphingomonadaceae bacterium | reverse complement strand
CCGAGAATGCTGTGCAGGCGAATCAGCTGGTGCTGTCGGCGTCGGCGGTGGCTGAACAGGGTGGGCAAGTGGTGGCGCGGGTGGTCGAGACCATGAACACCATCAATGCCTCGGCCACGCGGATTGTGGACATCATCAGCGTCATCGACGGGATTGCGTTCCAGACCAATATTCTGGCCCTGAATGCGGCCGTAGAAGCGGCTCGGGCCGGTGAGCAAGGACGCGGTTTCGCGGTGGTGGCGTCGGAAGTGCGCAACCTGGCCCATCGGTCGGCCAGCGCTGCCAAGGAAATCAAGGAGCTGATCAATACCTCGGTCGGCAGCATCAGCGCCGGCAGTGCGCTGGTCGTGGAGGCCGGGGCGACCATGGACCAGGTGGTGGCCAGCGTGTCACGCGTGACGCAGATCATGGGGGCGATTACGGCCGCTTCGGGTGAGCAGAACAGCGGTATCAACCAGGTCAACTTGGCGATCACCGAAATGGATAGTGTGACGCAGCAAAATGCGGCACTGGTCGAGCAAGCCGCCGCTGCAGCCGGCAGCATGCAGGAGCAGGCCGCCCATCTGGCGCAGCTGGTTTCCCGCTTTAAATTACAGTCCTAACGGCATTTTATGAGCGAATGGCAGACCTGACCCCGGTTTTGCTGTGGGGTTATTGCGGCGGGGCGGGGTCGGGTACGGCGACGGAGACGGCGGCGGCGAAGGCGAGCTTGCCGTTTTCGTCGCGGAATACGCCGATCAGCTCGCCGCCGTCGCCTTTCGCTTCGTTGAACTGGGTGCAGGTCTGGGTGTCGATCTGCCACGCTTCTTTGCCGTAGCGCAGGGTCCAGATGTTGTCGCCGTTCGCGTATAGCTCGATCTCGACTTCGTCCGCCGGCAACGTCGTCAGCGTGACCCGGCGCTGGCACTCGGGCAGGCGCGACATGATCAGCTCAACGTCGACTTCCTTGCTCCAGAAATGCGGCTGGGCCCGGTGCACGGTGAGCGCGTGGCCACTGCTGTTGTCGCCCACATAGTAGGAGGCGCTGTCGTCGACGCAGGCGCTCAGGAGCAGGGGCAATAACAGGATCGAATACTGGCGCATGGGGCAACTTCCGTGTAAGGGGATGCTATCGGTTTCACAACATTATAGCGGTCTGCGCCGCCGCCGCCGTGGCGACCCGCTTTTGTCGCCCGGAACCAACGGCGGACCCGGCCGTCGCTGGCAAATCGTGGAATAATGCATTCTGGCACCCCGGCATGGCGGGTGCCGTCGCTGGGAGGAGATATGCCGCGTGACCGGCATCAGGAACCACAGGTCTGGCTGCTGCGCCGTCAGTGCGCGCTGTCACCCCGCCAGTTCGGGCTGGCGTATGGGGTGCTGTGCCTGTGCTCGTTCAGTGTGGCGGCGCTGTTTGTCTGGCTAGGGGTGTGGCAGATCTTGCTGTTTACGCTGGCCGAGATGACGGCCGTCGCTGGCGCTTTCCTGTACCACGCGCGCCATGCGACGGATATGGAGCGGATCGAACTGCGTGCCGATAGTCTGCTGGTGGAGACCCGCTCGGCCGGTCGGGTGGCGTGTATCCGGCTGGAGCCGTGGCGGACCCGGGTGGCGTTGCCGCCGCGTGGCTTGATTGCGCTGGAGTCGAATGCGCAGCGCATTCTGGTCGGGGCGCTGGTCAGCGAGCAGCGCCGGCGCCAGTTTGCGCAGGAGCTGCGGGCGGCGCTGGGCCCGGCGCAAAAGTATTTTTGAGAGTAGTATCGCAGGCTGTCGATCGGATAACCTTACAAGGGAGATAAGCATGGCGCAGCTGAACGTCAACGGGACCGTCCATCAGTATGAGGCGGAGGAGGATACCCCGCTGCTGTGGGTGCTGCGCGAGCAACTGGGGCTGACTGGCACCAAATATGGTTGCGGCGTGGCCCAGTGCGGCGCTTGTACCGTGCATATCGATGGCCAGCCGACCCGTAGCTGCGTCTATCCGGCGGCGGCCGTCACGGCCAAGCAGAAAATCACCACCATCGAGGGCTTGTCCAAGGATGGCTCGCATCCGGTGCAGAAGGCCTGGGCCGCGCTGGATGTGCCGCAGTGCGGTTTCTGCCAGTCCGGCATGATCATGGCGGCCACCGCGCTGCTGAAGGAAAAGCCGAAGGCCACGGATGCCGATATCGATGCGGCCATCACCAATATCTGCCGATGCGGCACGTATAACCGGGTGCGGGCGGCGATTCATGTGATTGCGCGCGGCGGCAGCATGGAGAGCGCCGGTCTGGCGATCCAGCATCTGGAAGGGAGCAAAGCATGAGCCGCGCCGTCGAGCAGCCGCTGTCGGCGTCGCGCCGGGGCTTTCTGAAGGCGTCCGCTGGCCTGATGGTGGCCTTCCATATCCCGTTTGAAGCGCAGGCGCAGAGCGCCGCTGCGGCACTGCCGCCGGAGGTGAATGCGTGGGTGGTGGTGAAGCCGGATGACACGATTGTGATCCGGATTGCGCGCTCCGAGATGGGGCAGGGTACGCTGACCGGGCTGGCACAGCTGGTGGCGGAGGAACTCGATGCGGACTGGCGCAAGGTGACGACGGAATATCCGTCGCCCGGTACCAATCTGGCGCGCAAGCGCGTGTGGGGCAGTTATTCGACCGGCGGCAGCCGCGGTATCCGTGAGTCGCACGAGTATGTGCGCAAGGGCGGCGCTACGGCGCGCCTGATGCTGGTGCAGGCCGCTGCCAATGCGTGGCAGGTGCCGGTGGCGGAGTGCCGCGCGGCCCAGAGCATCATTACCCATGGGCCGAGTGGGCGCACGGTCAGTTATGGCAAGGTGGCCGATGCGGCGGGCAAGCTGGCGCTGCCGACTGAGGTGGTGCTGAAGGATCCGAAGGACTGGAAGCTGGCCGGCAAGCGGCTGGCGCGGCTCGATACGGTGGACAAGACTACCGGTAAGCAGATCTATGGCATGGACATCAGCATGCCGGGGATGCTGAATGCGGCGATCAAGGATAGTCCTGTCTTTGGCGGCAAGGTGAAGAGCTTTGACGCGGCGGCGATCTTGCAGCGGCCCGGTATCAAGAAGGTGCTGCAGGTCGGCGACAGCGCGGTGGCGGTGGTGGCGGATACCTGGTGGCGCGCCAAGTCGGCGCTGGCGGTGCTGCCGATCGAGTGGGATAACGGCCCGAATGCGCATCTGAGCAGCGCCGATATCGCGGCCATGCTGAAGGAGGGGCTGGACGCCAAGGAGGCGGTGGTTGGCAATGCCAACGGCGATGCGGCGGCGGCACTGGCGACGGCCACGCGCAAGGTGGAGGCGGTGTATTCGTTCCCGTATCAGAATCACGCGACGATGGAGGTGATGAACGCTACCGTCAAGTGGACGCCGGAACGGTGCGAGGTCTGGACGCCGACCCAAAATGGCGAGGCGGCGCTGGCGGCGACGGCGGAAGCGGCCGGCCTGCCGGCGGCGCAGTGCGATGTCTACAAGATGCATCTGGGCGGCGGCTTTGGCCGGCGCGGCGCGACCCATGACTGGGTGCGGCAGGCGGTGCTGATTGCGAAGGAGTTGCCGGGCACGCCGGTCAAGCTGTTGTGGAGCCGCGAGGAGGATATGCTGCATGGCCGCTATCACCCGGTTACGCAGTGCAAGCTGACGGCGGGGCTGGATGACAAGGGCAATGTGACGGCGCTGCATATCCGCATCGCGGGGCAGTCGATCCTGGCGTCGCTGGGGCAGACGCTGAAGGATGGCAAGGATCCGGTGGTGTTTCAGGGTTTGAATGCGCCGGGGCCGGAGGCGTCGATCGGGTATACCTTCCCGCATTTGCTGGTGGATCATGCGATGCGCAATCCGCCGGTGCCGGCTGGCTTCTGGCGCGGCGTGAATCTGAACCAGAACACGATTTATCTGGAATGCTTTATGGATGAAATCGCGCATGCGACCAAGCAGGATCCGCTGGCGCTGCGCCGCAAGCTGATGGCAAATCATCCCAAGCATCTGGCGGTGCTGAATGCGGTGGCTGAGAAGGCGGGCTGGGGCAAACCGGCCAAGAAGGGGATTTATCGCGGGCTGGCGCAGACCATGGGCTTTGGCAGTTATGTGGCGGCGTGTGCTGAGGTGTCGGTGGATAAGGCGGGCAAGGTGAAGATTCATCGGATCGTGGCGGCCACCGATCCGGGCCACGCGGTGAATCCGCAGCAGATCGAGGCGCAGATCGAGGGGTCGTTTGCGTATGGCTTGTCGGCGTCGCTGTTTGGCGAGTGTACGCTGAAGGATGGTCAGATGGAGCAGCAGAACTTTGATACTTTCCGCGTGCTGAAGATGGATGAGATGCCGAAGGTGGAGTCGATTGTGATGCCGTCCGGCGGTTTCTGGGGCGGGGTTGGGGAGCCGACTATCGCGGTGGCGGCGCCGGCGGTGCTGAATGCGATTTTTGCGGCGACCGGTAAGCGGGTGCGCGATTTGCCGCTGAAAAACCATAGCTTGAAGAAGACTTGAAGGTTGGGAATGCTGGGCTTACCCCCACGGCGCAAATCTGGGGTCAAACCCGGCGGGTTTGACCCCGGTTCCTGGTCTGGGGTGCTGCTGGCAGGCCTGCTTGCCAGCGCTTTGGCGCAGGCGGCGCCGCCGTTGCTGGTGGTGGGCGATGGTATCCCGGTGCCGCTGAGCGCGCTGGCTGGCGATGCGGCGCGGGGGCGTGCGATTGTCGCAAACCGGCAGCTGGGCTTGTGCCTGTTGTGTCACAGCGGTCCGATTCCCGAGCAGCGTTTTCAGGGCAATCTGGCGCCGCCACTCGATGGCGCCGGGGGGCGCTGGTCGGCAGCCCAGCTGCGCTTGCGTATTGCTGATGCCAGTCATTTGAATCCGGATACCATCATGCCTGCTTATTTCAATACGTCCGGCCTGCGTCAGGTCGCTCCGGCCCAGCAAGGCAAGACGATCTTCGATGCGCAGCAGGTCGAGGATGTGGTGGCGTGGCTGCAAACGCTGCGTACACCATGATCAATCATCGTCGCCGCCAGCTGATGGCCGCGCTGACCTGCGTGGTATTGCCGCCCGCGTTGGCGACGCCGGAAGCGCTGGCCGCCGCCATCAGCGCCTTCACTGGCGGGGCGCCACACCGGGCTGGCAAGGTACGGTTTGAGATCGCGCAGTTGATTGATAACGGTAATGCGGTGCCGGTGACGGTCAGTGTCGACAGCCCGATGACGGCGGCCGAGCATGTGACGGCGATCGGTCTATTCAATGAGCGTAATCCGAGCAGCGATATTGCGGTGTTTGCGCTGGGGCCGCGCTCGGGCAAGGCGCAGGTGTCGACCCGCATCCGGCTGGCGACGTCGCAGCGGCTGGTGGCGCTGGCGCGCCTGAGTGATGGCAGTTACTGGTCGCAAGCGGTCGATGTGATCGTGACGCTGGCAGCCTGCATTGAAGGCGAGGGGCCCTGATGGCGCGGGCCTTGATCCATATGCCGGCGACGGCGCGGCGCGGCGAGGTGATCGAGATCCGGGCGCTGGTCAGCCATCCGATGGAAACCGGTTATCGTCCGGGGCAGGATGGCCGCGTGCTGCCACGCGATATCATCCGCCGCTTCGTCTGCCGCTACAACGGTGAGCAGGTGTTTGGCGCCGAGTTGCATCAGGCCGTAGCGGCGAATCCTTATCTGAGTTTTTTTACGCTGGCGACCGAGAGCGGCACGCTGACCTTCCGCTGGGAGGGCGATAACGGTTTCGTGCAGGAGGAGCAGGCTAGCCTCGCGGTGAGTGCCGTATGAGGGGCCGTGCGCGGCTGCTGTTGCTGCTGCTGGCGCTGGCGTTGACGGCGCGGGCGGCTGATGATCGCAAGTCCGGTGCTGAGTTCATGAGTCCCTCGACGCAGGCCATGCAGCGCGACGATACGCTGAACCCGGCGATGTTGTGGGTCAGTGGCGGCGAAGCATGGTGGAATGGCGTCGCCGGTCGTAGCGGAAAATCCTGCGCCAGCTGCCATGGGACGGCACCTAGCAGCATGCGCGGGGTGGCGGCGCGTTATCCGGCGTTTGATGCGGGCAGCCAGACGGTGGTGAATCTGGCGGGGCGCATCAATCTGTGTCGGACGCGCCAGCAGCAGGCGCCTGCGCTGCGGCTGGAGAGCGAGGAGTTACTGAGCCTGGAGAGTTTTGTGGCGATGCAGTCGCGCGGCTTGCCGCAGGCGCCGGCGCCGGATGCGCAGACGGTGGCGGCGGCACAGCGCGGCCGTCTGCTGTACACGCAGCGTATCGGGCAATTGAACCTGTCCTGCGCGCAGTGCCATGATCAGCGCTGGGGTCAGCGGCTGGCTGGCAGTACGATTCCGCAGGCGCATGCGGCAGCGTATCCGATCTACCGGCTGGAGTGGCAGGCTGTGGGTTCGTTGCAGCGGCGTCTGCGCAATTGCATGAGTGGGGTGCGCGCCGCGCTGCCACCGTATGGGGCGCCGCAGCTGGTCGAGCTGGAAGCGTATCATAACGAAGCGATATATAGTTTACATGAAGGGGTAGCTGGAGTTCAAGAAATTAGCGAGGATCGGTGTAGGCGTACTTTTTCAAGATCGGAAGAGCG
>JBGSBQ010000203.1:0-6546 GCA_041730475.1 Sphingomonadaceae bacterium | reverse complement strand
GGGTTGTGCGGCGTGTTGATGATGATCATGCGGGTCTTGCTGCTGACGGCGGCCTGCACCTGATCCCATGGCACCTGATAGCCGGCCGCGCCGACCTGCATCGCCACCAGCACCGGCACGCCGCCGGCCAGCGTAATCGACGGTACATAGCTGTCATAGGCGGGCTCGATGACGATCACTTCATCGCCCGGATGGACACTGCACAGGATGGCGGTGATGATGCCTTGCGTAGCGCCGGCAGTAACGGTGATCTCGCTGGCGCTGTCATAGCGGTGGCCATACAACGTGGCGACCTTGGCGGCAATCGCGTCGCGCAGCACGGGCGCGCCGCTCATCATCGGATACTGGTTGAAGCCGGCGCGCATGGCGGCGTCGACCTGATCGATCAGCGCTGGTTCGCAGGCGAAATCGGGGAAGCCCTGGCCCAGATTCACCGCGCCAGACTGGTTGGCGAGGTTGGACATGCGGGTGAACACGGTGGTGCCGACGGCGGGCAGGCGACTGGTTAATACGGGCGTAACAGGCAGCGCAGACGGATGGTTCATGACGACTTGATAGTATTAGCGGATAGGCTATTCTAGCGCAGCCGATCAGGTTTGGTGTTGCGTAATCAACCCTGCAGCGACCACTGTTCCGGCACCATCACGCGGAACAGGCCCGCCTTGCTGAGACGCTTGGCCAGCTTCAGCAGCGCCTTGTCCTTGGTGATCAGGATGTCGGCCTTGGCGTCGCGTGCCAGTTCGAGGAATTTCTGGTCATCCTTGTCGGTGCAGACCGGCAGGCGCAGGCCGGATTCCGCTGGCGCCACCAGCTTGATCAGGGCATCGAAGCGGGCCGCGCTGAGCGGGCGGCTGGCGTCGTTCAGCGGCAGGTGCGGGTAGTGCAGGACGAAGTGATATTCATCGCGGCAATCGGCGCGCGTGATGGCTTCGACCGCGCCGCTTTCGATGGCCGCCAGCAAGCCCGCCCAGCGCGGATCGTGGAACACGAACAGGTCGAGGCAGACGTTGGTGTCAAGCACGATGCGTTGTGGGTGAACTTCGGAGGGAACAGGTATCATGTCGGCAATTCTGTAAATGTATGTTGTCTGGAAATTTATGCTGATAGTGCTTTCGCCTGCCAAGAGTCTCGATCTGGAGACGCCCCCGACCACCAAACTGAGTTCCCAACCCGCGTTTCTCGACCATTCGACCCAGCTGATCGAGCGTCTGCGGGCCTTCTCGCCGGCCGAACTGGGCCAGCTGATGGATCTGTCCGACGCTTTGTCGACGTTGAACGTGACCCGTTATGCCAGCTGGACGCCCGACACCCGCGACGCCCGTCAGGCCGTGATGGCGTTCAATGGCGACGTCTACGCCGGCCTCGATGCGCGCAGCCTGACGCCGAAGCAACTGGCCTACACGCAGGACCGGGTGCGCATCCTGTCCGGGTTGTATGGCATGCTGCGCCCGCTGGACCTGATTCATCCACACCGGCTGGAAATGGGCACCCGGCTGGACACGGCACGCGGCAAGGATCTGTACGCGTTCTGGGGCGATACCATTGCACAGGCGCTGAACCAGAGCGCTGCCGAGCAGGGCGCCGAAGTGCTGGTCAACCTCGCCTCGGAAGAATACTTCAAATCGGTCAAGCCGAAAGCGCTGGCCCTGCCGGTCATCACGCCCCAGTTTGAAGACTGGAAGAACGGCAAGTACAAGATCATCTCGTTCTACGCCAAGCGCGCGCGCGGACTGATGGCCCGTTACGCTGCTGTCAAAGGCATTTCCGACCCGGACAAGCTGAAAAAATTCAATCTCGACGGCTATGCCTATGTCAAGCAGGACTCCAGCGACCAGCGCTGGATCTTCCGCCGCAAAGTCGCCGAGTAAACACAAAAAAAAGCGGGGTCTGTCCTTAATGCCGTTAAGTTAAAGTGCCGTAGCGTGCGCTTGCACCCCAAGACAACATCTGGGGTCAGACCCGCCGGTTCTGACCCCGGCTTTGCGTCGGAGGGGTTTGCCAGCCGACCGGCGCCTCAACTGAGCAGCATGGTGGTCGGTCCGCGTTGTTTACTTGGACCAGAACTTCCACCAGTGACGTTCGGCTTTAACGCCTTCGTCGAGGAATTTGCTGTTCGGGTAGTTCAGCTTGAAGACGCGCTGCGCGTCGTCGCGCAGGTCGGTCATGCCCAGCTTGTCATACCCGCGGATCGTGATGAACAGCGCTTCTTCGACCGACGGCGACTCGCGGAAGTCGTTGACGACGCCGGTAGCACGGTTGACCGAGGCCAGATAGGCGCCACGGCGGTAGTAGTAACGGGCCACGTGGACTTCATACGAGGCCATCGCGTTCAGCAGGTAGCGCATGCGCTGGATCGCGTCCGGCGAATATTTGCTATTCGGGAACTTCTCGACCAATTGCTTGAAAGCCGTGTAAGCTTCGCGTGTGGCCTTCGGGTCGCGCTCGGTCGGATCCTGCTCGTAAATGAAGTTCAGGAAGCTGACCTGGTCGTTGAAGTTGATCAGACCACGCAGGTAGTACATATAGTCGACGTTGGCATGGTTCGGGTGCAGCTTGATGAAGCGCTCCACCGCCGCCAGTGCCTGGGCCTGATCCTGCGCCTTGTAATAAGCGTAAGCAATGTTCATCTGCGCCTGTTGCGCATAAGTGCCGAAGGGATAGCTCGATTCCAGCTTCTCAAACAACTGAATTGCACGCTCGTAGTGCTGACCTTCGAGTTCTTCGCTCGCCTCCGAGTATAATTTCGTAGCGCTCCAGCCTTTGGTCTCGTCGACCTTTTCAGGAAATAAGCTGCAAGCGGACAAACCAAGCAGAACGACAGTTGCTGCAACTACCGATAATTTTTTTTGCATATTGTTTTGCAAGAAGCTGTTTAACCAAAGTTTTACAAAGAAGGCTGATTATAGCCGATGGGAATGCTGTGATATTAACTCCAAAGCCGAATTTGGCTGATTCTTCCTCCGACCACGCAATCGACCACGACCTCGACCTGCTGGCCGACGGCGACGAGGACGGCCTGGCGCCGATCGAGTTGCACCTGACGCCGGAAGTCTGCGGTCAGCGCCTCGATAAGGTGATTTCCAAGCTGGTGCCGCAATTCTCGCGCGGCCGTCTGCAAATGTGGATCGATGAAGGCTTCGTCACGGTCGATGGCAAAGTTGCCAAAAGCAACAAGGATACCGTCTACGGCGACGAGACGGTCGTCATTCTGCCGCAACCGGCACCAGAAGACGAGGCTTTTAAGCCGGAGGCGATTGCGCTGAACATCGTCTACGAAGATGAGCATCTGATCGTGATTAACAAGCCGGCCGGGCTGGTCGTGCATCCGGGCGCCGGCAACTGGTCCGGTACCTTGCTGAATGGCCTGCTGCACCATTGCCCGCAATTGTCGGGCGTGCCACGCGCCGGCATCGTGCACCGCCTGGATAAGGACACCTCGGGCTTGATGGTGGTCGGCAAGACCCTGCCAGCACAGACCGATCTGGTGCGCCAGCTGGCGGCGCGCACCGTCAAGCGCGAGTATTTTGCGCTGGTATGGGGCACGCCACGTCTGAGCGGCACCATTGATGCCTCGATGGGCCGGCATCCGAAGGACCGCATCAAGATGGCGATTTCGACCAATTTCTCCGCCAAACCGGCCATCACGCACTATGAGCTGCTGGCCTCGGGTGACCTCGACCGGCGTCCGGTCAGTCTCGTGCAGTGCCGTCTGGAAACGGGCCGTACGCACCAGATTCGCGTCCACATGATGTCGATCGGTTTCTCGCTGGTTGGCGATACCATGTATGGCAAGCAACATCTGGCGTCGGTATTCCCACGTCAGGCGCTGCAGGCACGGCGTCTTGGCCTGGTCCATCCGGCCACGGGCGAGCAGTGCGAGTGGCTGGTGCCGCTGGCGGATGACTTCGCTGCACTGATCGCACAGGCCGGCATCGCCGAGCCGGAACAGGTTTGATGCCAGCCAGTCCGCATTCCCCCTGGCGGGTGCCCGACTGGCCCGGTTTGCCGCCCGGCGTGGGCGTGCTGACGACGACCCGTCAGGCGGGCGTCAGCCCGGCGCCGTATGATGACGGGCAGGGTGGCATGGGCTTCAATCTCGGCGTGCACGTTGGCGATGCGCCGCAGCATGTGCAACAGAACCGCGCGCGCCTGCGCGCTGTGCTACCTTCGGAACCGTATTGGCTGACGCAGGTGCATGGTACTGCTGTGCTGGAAGCGCTGGGCGGCGCCGCTGCGGCCAGTGCCGCCGGCGAGGTCGCGCCGCAAGCCGATGCGGCGTTTGCGCGCCATCCAGGTGCCGTGTGCACCATCATGGCGGCCGACTGTCTCCCTGTGCTGTTGTGTGACACTGCTGGCAAGGTGGTCGGTGCGGCGCATGCCGGCTGGCGCGGTCTGGCCGCTGGCGTGCTGGCGCGCACGCTGGACGCGATGCGGGCCGCTGGTGCCGGTGACATCATGGCGTGGCTGGGGCCGGCCATCGGCCCGCAGCAGTTCGAGGTGGGCGCCGACGTGCTGGCCGCTTTCGAGGCGGGCTGCAGCGCTTCAGATGACGCTGGGCTGGCCGAGGTGCGCGCCGCTTTTCGCGCCATCGATGGGCGTCCCGGCAAGTATCTGGCCGATATTTATGCACTGGCACGCAGCGTGCTTCGCAGAGATGGCGTGCACAGCATCGCCGGCGGCGACCTGTGCACCGTCAGCGATGGCCAACAGTTTTATTCCTACCGGCGCGACCATGTCACGGGCCGGCAGGCGAGTTTGATCTGGATTAAATAGGGATAGCAGTTAAAGTGCCGTCGCGTTCGCTTTCACCCCAAGGCAAGACCAGGGGTCAGACCCGGCGGGTCTGGCCCCTGCGTTGCGTCGGTGGGGTTTGCGGGCCGATCTGCGCCTTGACTGATCGGCGCAATTTAGTCTGGCGGCGTGGCGCTGCCAGCTTGCTCGGCCAGCCTGGCCTCATGGGCGGCTCGTTCAGCGGCACGGCGGCGGGCGGTGCGCTTGCGCGATCCGCCGATGTAGATGATGATGCCGAGCGGCAGCATGCAGTAAAAGAGGAAGGTCGCGAGACCGGCGACGATGGTCGGTTCGGTCAGGGCCATCAGGCCGACGACATAGATCCACGCGACAGCAACAATCAGCATAACGATTTGTACCTTGGAAGTTGGTTTTAACGACGAAACACACTATTTTAGGGAACCAAACATGAATTTGCCCGATCCTCAAGCTATTGCCAATGCCTGGATGTCGCAGATGAGCGATCCTGGCCAGTGGCAGTCCTGGTTCAACATGGTGCCGCAAGCGGAAGCCCACCCGGTCACCACGCTGCTGAAGGATGTAGGCGTGGCCATGGCGCCCGAAACCATCGAACACCTGAAGAACGATTACATGGCCAGCTTCGGCGCGCTGTGGCAAGACTTCCTGAACGGCAAAGCACCGGCCGTTGAAGACCGCCGTTTCGCTTCCGCCGCATGGCAGGGCAATCCGATGTCCGCCTTCAATGCCGCATCATACCTGCTGAATGCCCGTTTCCTGAATGCCATGGCCGACGCCGTGGACACCGCGCCCCAGCAAAAGCAGAAAATCCGCTTCGCCGTGCAGCAAATCGTCGACGCTATGTCGCCTGCCAACTTCCTCGCCACCAATCCGGAAGCGCAGCAAAAGCTGATCGAAACCAAGGGCGAGAGCCTGACCAAGGGGCTGGCAAATATGCTGGCCGACATGAACAAGGGCCATATTTCGCTGTCGGACGAGTCGGCCTTCGAAGTGGGCCGCAATCTGGCCACCACCGAGGGCCAGGTGGTGTATGAAAATCCGCTGTTCCAGCTGATCCAGTACAAGCCGCTGACCGAAACGGTACACACCAAGCCGTTGCTGATGGTACCGCCGTGCATCAACAAATACTACATCCTTGATTTGCAGCCGGAGAACTCGCTGGTGCGCTATGCCGTGGAGCAGGGCAATACCGTGTTCCTGGTGTCGTGGTCGAATCCGGATCCGTCGCTGGCCAGGACCAGCTGGGACGATTATGTCGATCAGGGCGTGATCGAAGCGATCCATACGGTGCAGGACATCACCGCTCAGGACCAAATGAATTTGCTGGGCTTCTGCGTCGGCGGCACCCTGGTATCGACGGCATTGTCGGTGCTGGCGGCGCGCGGCGAGAAACCGGCGGCCAGCCTGACGCTGCTGACCACCTTCCTCGATTTCAGCGATACGGGCGTGCTGAACGTCTTTGTCGACGAAACCCAGGTTGCACTGCGCGAGCAAAGCCTGAAAGCGGGCGGCCTGATGCCGGGCCGCGACCTGGCCAGCACCTTCTCCAGCCTGCGTCCGAACGATCTGGTGTGGAACTATGTGCAGTCAAACTACCTGAAGGGCAACGAGCCGACACCGTTCGACCTGCTGTACTGGAACTCGGACAGCACCAATCTGCCGGGGCCGATGTTCTGCTGGTATCTGCGCAATACCTATCTGGAAAACAGCCTGAAAGTGCCGGGCAAGCTGACCGTGGCCGGCGCCAAGGTCGATCTGGGCAGTATCGATGCGCCG
>JBGSBQ010000202.1:0-6609 GCA_041730475.1 Sphingomonadaceae bacterium | reverse complement strand
GGCCTGACGCTGCTCGCCAGCCACTTGCTGCAGGCCGACATGGAGCAACTGCTGGGTACCCAGCAGCGCGCCACAGTGGCGCTGGTCAGCAAGCAGATCGTCACGTCGTTCGACGAACGCTTCACCGCGCTGCACCAGATCGCGGCCGAACTGGACGCCCCGATGCTGGCGCAGGCGCCGCTGGCGCAGGCCGTCCTGCAGCGCCATCCGTTGCTGCTACACGCCTTCAATGCCGGCATCGTGGTGCTCCGGCGTGATGGGACCGCCATCGCGGATGTTCCCAGCATAGGCCGCACCGGCAAAAATTACCTGGATCGCGACTATGTGGCGCTGGCCCTGCAACAAGGCCAGGCCAATGTCGGTAAGCCGGTCATTGGCAAGGTGGTGCACGTCCCCAGTTTCGCCATGGTGGTACCGATCCGCAACGCGCAGCAGCAGGTGATCGGTGCGCTGCTCGGCGCCATCGATCTGAGCAAGCCGAATTTCCTCGATAGCGTCATCGACAGCCATTACGGCAACAGCGGAGGTTATCTGATCATCGATCCGCGCCACCGGCTGTTTGTGACCGCCAGTGCGAATAACAAGCAACTGATCATGCGCCCGCTGCCTGCGGCCGGCGTAAATCCCGTGCTCGAACGGCGCCTGTTAGGCTTCGATGGCAGCGCCGTCAACGTCAGCTCGCAGGGCATCGAAGTGCTGACCTCGTCCAGCCGCATCCCACAAGCGGGCTGGCTGGTGATCGCGACGCTGCCGACCGCCGAAGCCTTCGCGCCAGTACGCCACTTGAACCATTGGCTGTTGGGTTCGGCCGCTGGCCTGACCCTGTTGGCACTGGGCCTGACCTGGTGGCGATTGCAGTACCTGCTCGCACCGATGCAAAGCGCCGCCCAAACAATACGCGCCATGGCCGATGACGCCAGCTGCGGTGCGCTACTCGCCATCACGGAGGCCGATGAAGTGGGTGCGCTGATCGAAGGCTTCAACCGGGTCCTGGCACTGGCCTCGGCCCGTGAACAGGCGCTACAGCACAGTGAAGTTATTCTGCAAACCATCATCGATTCGATGGCGGAGGGTCTGGTGCTGCAGGATGTTAGCGGACGCATCCTGTCGGCCAATCCGGCGGCGCAGCGCATCCTTGGCCAGAGCACGGCGCAGATGCAACACGTCAGCTCGCTCGACACCCGCTGGCAGGCCGTGCATGAAGATGGCTCGCCCTGCCCCGGCGAAGAACATCCGGCCATGCAAGTGCTGCAGAACGGCCAAGCCGTGTATGGCAGCATTATGGGCGTGTGCGACGCCAATGGCGCGCGGCGCTGGATCAGCATCAATGCCGTGCCCTTACCTGACATGCAGGGCGGCGTTGTGGCCACCTTTATCGACATCACTGCACGCAAGCAGGCGGAACTGGCGCTCCAGCAAAGCGAACAGCAATTCCGTACCTTCTTTGAAAAAAACCTGTCGGTGATATTGCTGATCCGTCCCAGCGATGGCCGTATCCTCGACGCCAACCATGCAGCAGCTCGGTTCTACGGTTACGACCAGGCCGCGCTGCGCTGCATGCGGATCTGGGACCTGAATACCCTGTCGCTTGCTGCCTGTAGCGAGCAACTGACTGCTTCGAGCGCCGAGCGACGCAACTATTTCCAGTTCCAGCACCGCCTGGCCAGCGGCGCGCTGCGCGATGTGGATGTGTACGCCACGCCGGTGCCCATCCAGGACGCCGTAACCTTGTTTTCAGTGATCCATGACGTGACCGACCGCAACCGTGCCATCGAGGCCCTGCAACGCAGCGAGGCGCGCTATGCCCGTGTCGTCGAAGGCACCGATGAAGGGTTCTGGGAGTGGCAACTGGCCAGCGGCCAGATCAGCGTCAGCCCGCGTTTCGAAGCCATGCTGGGCTATGCGCCGGGCAGCTGGATCTGCTCGCGCGAAAACTGGCTGGCCCAGGTACACCCGGACGATGTCGGCCCCGCCTTGCAGCGCTTTGAACAGCATCTGCGCGGCGAGGCGCCGGTCTACCTGTGTGAATTCCGCATGCGGCACCAGAGCGGCGCCTGGTGCTGGATCCAGTCCAAAGGCAAGGTCGCCGAGCGTGCCGCCGACGGCAGCGCGCTGCTGGTGTCCGGCACCCACATGGACATCACGGCCCGCAAGATAGCGGAACTGGCGCTGCAGGACATGAACCAGGATTTCGTGACGCTGCTGGAATCGTCGTCCGATTTCGTGTACTTCAAGGACCAGCACAGCCGCTTCCGCTATTGCAGCCAGACTCTGGCCACCATCACCGGCCATCGCAGCTGGAAGGACATGATCGGCAAGCACGATACCGAAGTCTTCCCGCCCGACATCGCGCGCATCTATGGCGAGGAGGAACAGCCAATCTTTGCCGAGGGCAAGCCGCTGCTGAACCAGATCGATCCGTATTTCATGGCCGATGGCACGCCGGGCTGGGTCAGCACGAATAAATGGCCAATGTTCGGCGCCGATGGTCAGACCGTGGTCGGCATCTTCGGCATCAGCCGCGACGTCACCGCCCTCAAGCGCCAGGAGGACGAGCTGCGCCGGATGGCCACCACCGATTTCCTGACCGGCGTTGCCAGCCGCCGCCATTTCATCGATGCGCTCGAGCAGGAACTACTGCGCCTGCAGCGCAATGTGGCCGGTGCATGCACGCTGCTGATGTTCGACCTCGATCACTTCAAACGTGTCAATGATAGCCATGGCCATGCAGCGGGCGATGCGGTACTGCGACAGGTAACCCGGCTGATGGCGGCCGAAGTACGCAAAGTTGACCTGCTCGGTCGACTCGGGGGCGAGGAGTTCGCGATCCTGCTGCCCGACACCACCCCGCAGGCCGCACTCGTATTTGCGGAACGCCTGCGCCAGCTGGTGGAACTGGCCAGC
This sequence comes from Sphingomonadaceae bacterium, assembly GCA_041730475.1. GTDB lineage: Bacteria > Pseudomonadota > Gammaproteobacteria > Burkholderiales > Burkholderiaceae_D > Rugamonas. The sequence goes on along the minus strand of JBGSBQ010000202.1, from coordinate 3,705 downwards.
ATTCCCGTCGATGTCCAGCACATCCGGGTCACCGTCAGCATCGGCGTGGCGGCACTGTGCGCCACCGATACCTCATCTGCGACGCCATTGGCGCGGGCTGATCTGGCGCTGTACGCGGCCAAGCACGAGGGCCGGAATCAGGTCCGGCTGGGCTGAATCTCGCCCGGCCGCCCCAGATAATAGCCCTGCAATTCGTCGACTCCCATGGCCGACAGCGTGGCCAGATGGGCCGCACTCTCTACCCCTTCGGCAATCACACGCAGGCCGTATTTGCGGGCGATCAGGATGGTGGCCTCGATCACGGCCAGCGATTTGTCATCCATGCCAATCACAAAGCTCTTGTCGATCTTGATGGTATCGAGTGGAATCTGGCGCAGCCGCGACAGCGACGAATAGCCGGTGCCAAAATCATCGAGGTGGATCTCGACCCCGTAATCATGCAGCGCCGCCAGCGCCGCCAGCGCCCTGGCCATGTTGCGGTCATCGAGCACGCTCTCGGTGACTTCGATGATCAGGCGCTGCGGTGGCAGCGTGGCATTGGCCAGCGTCTGCTGCACCAGTTGCACGAAGTCGGGCTGCACCAGCTGCCGGATCGAACAGTTCACGGCGACCTTGGGTGCGGCTGCCGTACCCGGTGCGCACGGCCATTGGCGCGCTTCGTGACAGGCCTGCTCCAGCACCCACAGGCCGATCGCCACGATCGCGTTCGAGCTTTCCGCCAGCGGGATGAATTCGTCCGGGAACACCGGCCCCAGTTCGGCGTGGGTCCAGCGCAGCAGCGCTTCGTAGGACGCGACTTCGGTGCCGTAGGCCTTGATCACCGGCTGGAACAGCAGGCGCAGCGAGCCATCGATATGGGCCCGCGCCAGCCCGTTGGTCAGCTGCAGGCGGCGGCGCTGCAATTCGTGCGCGGCATCCGAATAGAACGAGACCCGGCCACGGCCCTGCTTCTTCGCTTCGGAGGCCGCGATGTCGGCAAACACCAGCGCCTGCGACAGGTCGAAATCCTTGTCGGTCAGGTTTTCAAAGATGCCAATGCTCATCCCCAGATTCAGTTCATGCCCGCACAGCTGGTAAGGCGCCGACAACTGCTCGTGCATCTGGCAGTAGCGCAGCGTGGTATCGGTAACGGTCGCCAGCGCATCGCTGTCGCGCATGATGCAGATCACGAACTCATCACCACCCCAGCGGCAGATCGCATGGTCGCTCGCCGCCAGTACCCCGGCCAGCGTGCTGATAACCTGCGTCAGGCGGCGCGACACGGCTTGCAGCAGCAGGTCGCCATGTTCATGGCCGCTGCCTTCGTTGATGTCCTTGAAGTGGTCGAGATCGATAAAGATGATGGTCTGGTGGCGCCGCGCTGCCGGGCCCCGATATGGGTAGGACAGGAAACCGCGCCGGTTCAGCAGCCCCGTCAGCGGATCATGGTTGGCCAGGAACACCAGCTCCTTGGTCCGTTCGCGCACCTTGCGTTCCAGATCTTCGTTTGCATGCAGGATGTCCTGGTTTTTCTCGGACAACTGCAGGATCAGGTCTTCCTTGTCCTGGGTCAGCGTCAGCGTGTTGCGCAGCAGCTTGTAATTGTTGTTGTGGCTGTTCAGCATGATGGCGGCAAACACCAGCCCCAGCGTGCCCAGCAGGTTGAGCTGGTCGTCATTCATCTGCAGCATGCGCAGGCAGGACGGCAGCAGCAGCACTAAGATGTAGATACGGCCGGCGACCGGCATGCTGGCCAGTGTCCCGGTCGAGCCGCCGGCCAGCGCCGCCAGCATGATCATAATGGAGAACTTTTCGTTATCAGTGAATGCCGGGATCCCATGCCAGGCCGCCAGTGCCCACAGCGTGGCCGAGGTGATCACCCCCAACCCCAGCAGCGCACGCAGGCTGCGCGGTGCCAGTTTGCCAAGATGGCGTTTTTGATAGCGGTAACAATACCAGTGCAGCGCATACCGCATGGCACACACCAGCAGCGAGACCACCGTCCACACGCCAAACCACTGTGCGGCCGGATTGCGCACGATGGCCGCCAGCGTGGCCACGGCCGCAGCATTGACCACTATGCCTTGGGCGTGGTTGCGCAGCTTTTCGCGCCAGATTTGTATCTCGTAAAGCAAATTAAACTCCAATGGACGTGCACAACGTCGCACCTGCCAGAACCACGAGGTTTCAGCAATCGATACGACGAGAACTCGGCCTGGAGTTCGGAAGGGGGGGACTGCCAGCGGCAGGGCAACGTGGATTAGGTTGCTTTAAGTCAACACAAGAGTAGCATGAAACGCTGCGTGCGTAAATTGTGGTCTGTCCCCTATTTCTGCTATTGCTCTATTTCAGCTTGAAGAGTCTGTCGATCTTCTCTTTGGCGTTGTTTTCCAGTTGCTGCTGGCGGGCAGCTTGCTGGGCCTGGTCCTGCGCCAGCTCTTGCGGCGTCTTCGACCGGGTGATGCAGGCATCGCGGAAGCGCGCATCGAGCGCGCACTTGAGTACCGTCGCGCGCATGGTCCATGGACTGTTCGAGGCCAGATAGAACGCCACCAGATCCGGCATCGCCCGCGGCGGCTTGCCGAGCAGCGCGTATTGTTCTTCAATGAAGGTGGTGGCTTGCGGGCCGAAGTTGGGGATCGCCATCTGCGCCGCCTGGAACACCACCGACCAGGCCCGTTCCGGCCACGTCACGTTGCGCTTCAGCACCAGGAACTGCTCGTCCGCGCTGGCGCCGCTCAGGCGCAGCGCATCGGCCAGCACGATCACCATGCTGGCATCGCCCTCGGTGGCGCCGGATGCGGCCTGGCGCGCCAGTGCCAGCGCCTCTTTCTCCTTGTGGGCTGCCTGCAGCGCCTCGATCTTGCTGCGCAGCGCGAAGTGCGCCATTACTTCGGCCGTGGCCGGCTCTTTCAGCGCCGCCTGCCATGGCGCCTTGCGCGGCACGGCACGCGGCTTTTTCAGCTGCGGCAGCACCAGCTCGGTCAGCACCGCTTCGCGCTCGCGCGCCGTGGCGTGGGTCTTGGCCCCGCCGCTGGCGCTGCTGGTGGCCGCCAGCGCCGCCCCCATGCTGGTAGTTTCATCGCGTTTCTCGACTGCGGCCAGACGCTCCAGAAAAGCCTTGAAGCCGGACGGATACGAGTACTTGCTGCGCAGCGCCAGCGTGGCCGAAAACAGGTCGGCCTGCTGTTCGATCTCGCGCTGCCAGACCGGAATCAGGCTGTCACGCGCCACGCTGTGCACCAGCGCGATGGTATCGGTGGCGGCCCAGGCGCCGGTGGTGCCGGCCGTCTTGTTGCCGATCACCTTGACCAGCACCTCGCCCAGCTTGGCCACGTTCGACGTGGTGAACTGGGCTTCGTACGCGGCCTGATGGTTCAGGTAAGCATGGCCAAATTCATGCGCCAGCACGCCGACGACTTCATCCTCGGTTTCCGCCGACTGCAGCACGCCCAGATTCAGGTAGACATTGCCGGACGCCGACACGTGAGCGTTCAGCGTGGTGTCGGCGACGATATACACTTCGCCCGGCCAGTCCGGCACACCGGCCGTCTGTTTCAGGTTCTGGTACAGCTGGTTCAGATAGGCGCGCAGTGCCGGCAGGTGCACCAGGCCGTTGCCGTGGGCGCGGTTTTCATTCAGGTCGGCGGCGGCATCGGTCCAGGTATGGGGCGGAGCAGGCGGCAGCTCCCCCAGTTGCAGGATGGCGGTGATGGCAGGAGCCTC
>JBGSBQ010000201.1:0-6619 GCA_041730475.1 Sphingomonadaceae bacterium | reverse complement strand
CTGCCACGCTGCCGAAGGATCTGATCATACTGGCCAACCTGTCGGGCCGCGGCGACAAGGATATGCACACTGTGGCAGAGCGCATGGGCCTGAACTTCGGCTAAGGCGCCGGACCATCCCCTTGCACCCCTCACCCGCCCGCCGGGGTCAGACCCGCCGGGGCTGACCCCAGCGTGTGGTCCTGGGGTAAAACAACGCCAACTACACACAGGAAAAAACCCATGTCCCGCATCGCCCCCACTTTTGCCGCCCTGAAAGCCCAAAACAAGACCGCACTGGTCACCTTCATCACCGCCGGCGACCCGGCCCCGGAACTGACGGTGCCCCTGATGCACGCCATGGTCGCTGGTGGCGCCAACATTCTCGAACTCGGCGTGCCATTCTCCGACCCGATGGCCGAAGGCCCGGTGATCCAGCGTGCCTGCGAACGCGCGCTGGCGTTCGGCATCGGCATCCACGACGTGTTTGCCTACGTGCGCGAATTCCGCAAGACCGACCAGACCACCCCGGTGGTGCTGATGGGCTATGCGAACCCGATCGAGCGCATCGGCGCCGCCGCCTTCATCGCCGCCTCCAACGAGGCCGGTGCTGACGGCGCCATCGTGGTCGACTACCCGCCGGAAGAGTGCGAAGACTTCGCCGCCGCCATGCGTGCTGCCGAGCTCGATCTGATCTTCCTGCTGGCCCCGACCTCGACCGAGGCGCGGATCGCCCAGGTGGCCAAGGTCGGTGGCGGCTTCAGCTACTACGTCTCGCTGAAGGGCGTGACCGGTGCTGGCAATATCGACACCGTCGAAGTGGCCGAACGCCTGAGCGCGATTCGCCAGCACGTGTCATTGCCGATCGGCGTAGGCTTCGGCATCCGCGACGGCGCCACCGCGCGCGCCGTGGCCGAAGTGGCCGACGCCGTGGTGATCGGCAGCCGCATCATTCAGGAAATCGAAAATACGGGCAAAGAAGGCGCCGTGGCCGCCGTCCAGACCTTCGTCGCCGGCATCCGCAGCGCGCTCGACGCCTGATTCAGTCATCGACGGCGTGTCGCTCCCGCGCAGGCGGGAGCCCATGTTGCACTAGGGGATTCCCTCTAAAACCACGTCAATTCCATGACGAAATCTAAAAATTAATGTACTGCAATGTTCGACAGGGGGGCGAGAAACGGCTACACTTCGGCCACGAGATAGCTGCAAGGAGAATTTATGAGTTGGTTGGAAAAACTGCTGCCCCCCCGAATTCAGCGTTCTGACGCTGCCGCACGCAAGACCATGCCCGAGGGCCTGTGGGTCAAGTGTCCTTCCTGCGAGGCGGTGCTGTACCGTACCGATCTGGAATCGAATCTGCACGTTTGCCCGAAATGCGACCATCACATGCGCATCCGCGCACGCGAACGCCTCGACGGCCTGCTGGACGCCGGCGGCCGCTATGAAATCGGCCAGGAAACCCTGCCGGTCGATACGCTGAAATTCAAAGATTCCAAAAAATACCCGGACCGCCTGAAACAGGCCATGGAAGCCACCGGTGAAACCGATGCGCTGATCGTCATGGGTGGCGCCATCATGAGCCTGCCGGTCGTGGTGGCCTGCTTCGAATTCGAATTCATGGGCGGTTCCATGGGCTCCGTGGTCGGCGAGCGCTTTGTGCGTGGCGCCCAGGTCGCGCTGGAACAGAAAGTGCCGTTCATCTGCATCACCGCCACTGGCGGCGCCCGTATGCAGGAAGGCTTGCTGTCGCTGATGCAGATGGCCAAGACCACCGCCATGCTGACCAAGTTGTCCGAAAAGAAACTGCCGTTCATCAGCGTGCTGACCGACCCGACCATGGGCGGCGTATCCGCCTCGTTCGCCTTCATGGGCGACGTGGTGATCGCTGAACCGAAGGCGCTGATCGGCTTCGCCGGCCCGCGCGTGATCGAGAACACCGTGCGCGAGAAATTGCCGGAAGGCTTCCAGCGGGCCGAGTTCCTGGTCACCAAGGGCGCCGTCGACATGATCGTCGACCGCCGCAAGATGCGCGAAGAGATCGCCCGTCTGCTGGCCCTGTTGCAGAATCAAGCGGTAGAAGTACTGGCGTAAGCACCGGCTGGGCTGATTTCCAGCCAGCTTTCCACGCTACGGCGCGCAATCGGATATCATCCGGCCTGCGCGCCGTTTTCATTTCTATCTACCCATCATGTCGACACTCCCAACTACCTTGCCTGACTGGCTGGCCCTGCTCGAATCGCGCCACGCCGAAACCGTTATCAACATGGGGCTGGACCGCGTCCGCGCCGTCAAGGAGCGCATGGCGCTGGCCTTCAGCTGCCCCGTCATCATGGTGGCGGGCACCAACGGCAAAGGCTCGACCTGTGCCATGCTGGAATCGGTGCTGCTGCGCGCTGGCTATAAAGTGGGGCTGTACATCAAGCCGCATTTCCTCGATTTCAACGAACGCGCCCGCGTCAACGGCGAGCTGGCCTCGGACGCGGCACTGGTGGCCGCCTTCAACACCGTCGAAGCGGCCCGTGGCGATACCGTGCTGACCTATTTTGAATTCACCACACTGGCCATCATGCGCCTGCTGGCCGATGCCGGCATGGATGTGGTGATCCTCGAAGTGGGGCTGGGCGGGCGGCTGGATGCCGTCAACGTCATCGATGCCGATGTGGCCATCGTCACCAGCGTCGATATCGACCACACCGATTATCTGGGCGATACGCGCGAAGCGATCGGCTTTGAAAAGGCTGGTATCTTCCGTCCGGGCAAAGCGGCGATCTGCTCCGATCCGGTGCCGCCGCAGTCGCTGATTGACCATGCCAACGCCATCGGTGCCGACCTGTGGCTGATGGGCCGTGATTTCAATTATTCGGGTGACAAGCAGCAATGGAACTACGGCGGCCGTAGCCAGCGCCGCAACTCGCTGGCCTATCCCAGCCTGCGCGGCGCCAACCAGATTCTGAACGCGTCGGCTGTGCTGGCCGCGCTGGAAGTGCTGAGGCTGGAGTTGCCGGTGGGGGCGCAGGAAGTGCGTACCGGGCTGGTGACGGTGGAGTTGCCGGGCCGCTTCCAGGTCTTGCCGGGCCGTCCGACCGTGATCCTCGATGTGGCGCACAATCCGCATGCAGCGGCTGCACTCAACCAGAATCTCGGCAATATGGGTTTCCATCCTTACACCTACGCCGTGTTCGGCTCCATGCACGACAAGGATATCGATGGCGTGATTGCCGCCATGTCAGAACATGTCGATCACTGGTGTCTGGCCACGCTGCCATCGCCGCGCTCAGCGAGCGCCTCGGAACTGGCGGCCAAGGTGCAGTCGGTACAGCCGGATCGCTCGGAACGGACCATCAATATCTTCGACGATCCGGCGCAGGCCTACGCAAATGCCATCAGCCGGGCCGGGGAGAATGATAGAATTGTGGTCTTTGGATCTTTCCTGACCGTTGCCGGCGTCATGGCAGCGCGAAAATCCTCATTCCATTGAACGCATACGACTGAAATCACGCATGGGCTTGTTCTCGAAATCTGATAAAAACAAGCAAGGAACTGCTGGCGAAGACAGCGGCTATTACACCAGTGCAGACGACCAGGCGCTGACCGAACGCGCCCGTTCCAAGCGCGCCGCCACGGCTGATGGTCCTGCCCGGCGCACTCGTGCAGGCAGAGAAGCTGACGATCCAGTCTTGCCAGAAAAGAAACGTGCGCGCCGCCGTCTGGTGGGCGCCATCGCGCTGGCATTGCTGGTCGCGATAGGCTTGCCGATGGTGTTGGATTCGGAGCCCAAGCCGCTGGCGTCTGATATCGACATCAAGATTCCGTCCAAGGACAAGGCCAGCGAGCCGGTACCGGAACCGGCACCCGCCACACCGGCGGCGGCCTCGCTCGACAAGTCGGAAGAAATCGTTGACCCGGCCAAGCTGTCCGCTGCCCCCACGCGAGCAGCCCCGGCGCCGCAGCCCGCCGCAGCCCCGGCCCCGGTGCAGACGGCCGCTCCCGCCGTCAGCGCCGTGAGCACGACCGACAAGCCCAAGGAGCCGCTGCACGAGGCCAAGGACAACGCTGCCAAACTGGCCAAGGCCGAAGCGGAGGCCAAGACCAAGGCGGACGCCGAAGCGCGCGCCAAGGAACAGAAAGAAGCCAAGGCCAAGCTGGACGCCGAACATAAGGAAGCCAAGGCCAAGGCCGATGCCAAGGCAGAAACCGAACGCAAGGAAGCCAAGGCCAAGGCCGACGCCAAGGCGGAAGCCGAGCACAAGGAAGCCAAGGCCGAGACCAAGCCGGCCACCAAGCCGGCCACCGGCGAAGATGCCGCGCGCGCGATGGCCATCCTCGAAGGCAAGCCAGCCGAGCTGAACCAGAAGTTTGTGTTGCAGGTGGCGGCACTGGCGACCCAGGACAAGGTCGACGAATTACAGGAAAAATTGAGCGCGGCCGGTATCAAGTCGTTCACCCAGAAGGTGCCGACCCAGGCTGGCGAGCGTATCCGGGTCCGGGTCGGGCCGTTCAACAGCAAGGACGAAGCCGAAAAAGCCCGTGCCAAGCTGAGCAAACTGGGCCTGAACGGCACGCTGGTGCCGGTCTGATGATGGGCGTGGTGCAGTTGTGACGATGTTTGACTATCTGGTGCTGTTTGTGCTGGTCGCCTCCGTTGTCATCAGCACCATGCGCGGCGTGATCAAGGAAATTCTATCGCTGGCCGGCTGGGTGGTGGCGTTTGTGGTGGCGAATGCCTATGCGGCCAAGCTGGCGCCGCTGTTGCCGGCCGTGGTGCCGGGCGAGATATTGCGGCTGATGCTGGCGTTTGCAGCGCTGTTCATCGGCGTACGGATTTTGATGGGCCTGCTGTCGATGGCGCTCAGCGCGCTGATCGAGGCGGGTGGCCTCAGCCTGGTAGACCGCGGCCTTGGTGGCTTGTTCGGTCTCGGCCGGGGTGTCGTGATTGTGCTGGCCGCCGTCACCCTGTGTGGGATGACGTCGTTGCCGCAACAGGCATTCTGGAAGAACGCCTTACTCAGCCCGCTGGCCGAAACCGGCGTGCGGACGGTCAAGCCCTTCCTCCCCGCTGCGATGGCGCAGCACGTAAATTTTTAAATTCTTTAAATCTGTAGCACCAGTCCAGGAGCACCATCATGTGTGGCATTGTCGGCGTCGTTTCCCATCAACCTGTCAATCAACTACTGTACGACGCGCTGCTGCTTTTGCAGCACCGCGGCCAGGATGCGGCAGGGATCGCGACCAATCACAGCAGCATGTTCGCCATGCACAAGGCCAATGGCCTGGTGCGCGACGTGTTCCGCACCCGCAATATGCGTACGCTGCAAGGTAACTCGGGCATCGGCCACTGCCGTTATCCAACGGCCGGCTCGTCGAGCGAGGAAGAGGCGCAGCCGTTCTACGTCAACGCCCCGTACGGCATCACGCTGGCGCACAACGGCAACCTGACCAACTGGGAACAGTTGAAGCAGGAAATGTTCAAGAATGACCGCCGTCACATCAACACCGATTCCGATTCGGAAGTGCTGCTGAACGTGCTGGCGCACGAAATCCAGACCGCCACCACCGGCCTGACGCTGGATGCCGACGCTGTCTTCAAGGCAGTGCAAGTGCTGCATCGCCGCGTGCGTGGCGGTTACGCGGCCGTGGCGCAGATCGCTGGCGTGGGTCTGCTGGCGTTCCGCGATCCGTTCGGGATTCGTCCGCTGTGCCTCGGTATCAATGAAACCGAGCAGGGCCCGGAATACCTGATCGCCTCCGAATCGGTGGCACTGGAAGGCATGGGCTTCCGTTTCGTGCGCGACATCGCGCCGGGCGAGGCCGTGTTCATCGACGCCGACAAGCAGCTGCACAGCCGTCAGTGCGCCGACAATCCGTCGCTGAACCCGTGCGTGTTCGAGTTCGTGTATCTGGCCCGTCCGGATTCGGTGATCGACGGCGCTTCGGTGTACGCGACCCGTTTGAAAATGGGCGAGTATCTGGCGGCCAAGATCAAGCGCGAATTCAAGGATGGCGAAATCGACGTCGTGATGCCGATTCCGGATTCCTCGCGTCCAGCCGCGATCCAGCTGGCGCTGGCACTGAACATCGAATACCGCGAAGGCTTCATCAAGAACCGTTACATCGGCCGCACCTTTATCATGCCGGGTCAGGCTGCACGCAAAAAATCGGTGCGCCAGAAGCTGAATGCGATTGCGTCCGAGTTCAAGGACAAGGTCGTGCTGCTGGTGGATGACTCCATCGTGCGCGGCACCACCAGCCGCGAGATCGTGCAGATGGCACGCGAAGCAGGCGCCAAGAAAGTCATCTTCGCGTCGGCCGCGCCACCGGTGATCTACCCGAACGTGTACGGCATCGACATGCCGACGCGTGACGAGCTGATCGCTTACGGCCGTACCACGGAAGAAGTCTGCCGCGAGATCACCGCCGATGCACTGGTGTATCAAGATATCGATGCGCTGAAACGGGCGATTTCGGATGTCAATCCAGCGTTGCAGAACTTCGAAGCGTCGTGCTTTGACGGCATCTACGTGACTGGCGACATCTCCAAGGATTATCTGGATAAGCTGGAATACGCACGCCATCACCCGACCAAGTCGACCCAGCCGGAAGACGCAGGCCGTTCGCAGCTGAACCTGAACCTGGCGGCGACT
>JBGSBQ010000200.1:0-6638 GCA_041730475.1 Sphingomonadaceae bacterium | reverse complement strand
TTTCCTTTGTTTATTTGAGCATTTGAAGCAACTGCAACTAATAAAGTTGCGATGAATAAAATTTTATTGATTTTCATTTTTTTGTTGATTTAAGTTATTGTAAAAAAAAACAATTGCATTGCCTGTAGACAATGCAATTGTTTTTTTTTATTTGTTTAAAATGATTTTCCCTGTAAAAATGTTAGTATCTGTAATCACTTTGAGAACGTAAATACCTGATTTTAATTTTTGTGAAAGTTCAATTTGTAATTCAGTTTGATTGTCAAATTTAAAGCCGCCTTCGTCGCCCACGGCGGTGTTCAGACCCTTCTTGTGCAGAATCTTTTTCAGGGTGTGGAATACTTCCGCGCCATACCGTACGGCTTCCTTGAACGACGGTGCGCCGACCGGAATGATCATGAATTCCTGGATGTCCAGGTTGTTGTCGGCGTGTGCGCCACCGTTGATGACGTTCATCATCGGCACTGGCAGTTGCATCGCGCCCGAACCACCGAAGTAACGGTACAGCGGCAGGCCGGCTTCTTCGGCAGCGGCCTTGGCCACCGCCATCGACACGGCCAGGATCGCATTCGCGCCCAGACGCGACTTGTTCTCGGTGCCGTCCAGGTCGATCAGGGTGCGGTCCAGGAACGCTTGCTCATTGGCGTCCAGGCCCATGATCGCTTCGGAGATTTCGGTATTGATATTTTCGCAGGCTTGCAGCACGCCCTTGCCGAAGTAACGCTTGGCATCGCCATCGCGCAGTTCCATCGCTTCACGCGAACCGGTCGAAGCGCCCGATGGCACGGCCGCACGGCCCATGACGCCGGATTCCAGCAGCACGTCGCATTCGACGGTCGGGTTACCGCGCGAGTCGAGGATCTCACGGCCGATAATGTCAACAATAGCACTCATATCATTCTCCAAAGTTAGGCGAAACGAAGTCGCTCCGCGTCGGACACGCGTTGCAACGAGGATAACGGGGAAGTTCCCGGCGCACGCATCAGGCTACGGCGCGCCGGGTCAGGCAATCAGTTGAAGCTATTCTCCAGGAAGCCGGCCTTCTTGGTGATGCGGTCCAACTCGATCAGAGTGGTCAGCAGTTCCTTCATGCGGCCCAGTGGCACCGCATTCGGGCCATCCGATAGGGCGGTAGCCGGAGTCGGATGGGTTTCCATGAACACGCCGGCGACGCCGACGGCCACGGCGGCGCGGGCCAGTACCGGCACCATCTCGCGCATGCCGCCCGAGGAAGTACCGTTACCGCCCGGCAGTTGGACCGAGTGGGTGGCGTCGAACACGACCGGGCAGTTCGATTCGCGCATGATGGCCAGCGAGCGCATATCGGACACCAGGTTGTTGTAGCCAAACGAGGCGCCGCGTTCGCAGGCCATGAAGTTGTCTTCGTTCAGACCGTGCGCCTTGGCGGCGGCACGGGCTTTGTCGATGACGTTCTTCATGTCGCCCGGGGCCAGGAACTGGCCCTTCTTGATATTCACCGGCAGGCCGGACTGCGCGCAGGCGGTGATGAAATCGGTCTGGCGGCACAGGAAGGCCGGGGTCTGCAACACGTCGACCACGGCCGACACTTCAGCGATCTCGTCGATGCTGTGCACGTCGGTCAGCACCGGTACGCCCAGTTCGCGCTTGACGTCGCCGAGGATTTCCAGACCCTTGTCACGGCCGGGACCGCGATACGAGGTGCCGGACGAGCGGTTAGCCTTGTCGAACGACGACTTGTAAATGAAGGGAATGCCCAGCGCGGCCGTCATTTCCTTCAGGGCGCCCGCGGTATCGAAGGCCATCTGGCGCGATTCGATCACGCAGGTGCCGGCGATCAGGAAGAACGGCTGGTCGAGGCCAACGTCAAATCCGCACAGTTTCATGCTGCTTCTCCTTGGGCCGCCTTGTGGGCCAGCGCTGCCTTGATGTAGGACGTGAACAGCGGGTGGCCGTCGCGCGGGGTCGATTTGAATTCAGGGTGGTACTGCACGCCCATATACCATGGGTGGGCGTTGTCGCCAGTACGTGGCAGTTCCATGATTTCGCACAGGTCTTCAGTCGGGGTACGGGCCGCCACCACCAGACCGGCCGCTTCCACGCGCGGCAGGTAGTGGTTATTGGCTTCGTAACGGTGACGGTGACGCTCGGTCACGACGCTGCCGTAGATTTCCGAGGCCAGCGTGCCCGGCTTGACTTCGCAGGTCTGCGCGCCCAGACGCATGGTGCCGCCCAGATCCGAGTTCTCGTCGCGCTTCTCGACCTTGCCATCCTGGCCTTGCCATTCGTCGATCAGGGCCACCACCGGTTGCGGCGTGTCGAGGTCGAATTCGGTCGAATTGGCGTGGGTCATGCCGGCCTTGTGGCGCGCGTATTCAATCAGCGCCACTTGCATGCCGAGGCAGCTGCCGAGGTAAGGCATCTTGTTTTCACGGGCGAACTGGGCCGCCATGATATTGCCCTCGACGCCGCGCTTGCCGAAGCCGCCCGGCACCAGAATCGCATCGTACTGGGCCAGTGCGGCGCAGCCGGTGGTTTCGATCTCTTCCGAGTCGATGTACTCGATGTTGACCTTCGATTCGTTGTGGATGCCGGCGTGGCGCAGCGCTTCCGTCAGCGACTTGTACGACTCGGTCAGTTCCACATACTTGCCGACCATGCCGATCGAGACTTCGGTCTTCGGATGCTCGAGCGTGTAGATCAACTTGCTCCACACGGACAGGTCGGCCGGGGCCGGATTCAGGTCCAGTGCTTCGCAGATGATCGCGTCCAGGCCCTGATCGTGCAGCATTTGCGGCACTTTGTAGATGGTGTCGACGTCCCACACCGAAATCACGGCCTGCTCTTCGATGTTCGAGAACAGCGAAATCTTGGCCCGTTCATCATCCGGGATCGGGCGGTCGGCACGGCACAGCAGCGCGTTCGGCGAGATGCCGATTTCGCGCAGCTTTTGCACCGAGTGCTGGGTCGGCTTGGTTTTCAGTTCACCGGCCGAGGCGATGTACGGCACCAGCGTCAGGTGCACGAAGGCCGTGTTCTTGCGGCCAGCGCGCAGGCTCAGCTGACGCGCGGCTTCGAGGAACGGCAGCGATTCGATATCGCCGACGGTACCGCCGATTTCGCACAGGGCCACGTCGTAGCCTTCAGCGCCACGGCGGATGTAATCCTGAATTTCATTGGTGATGTGTGGAATCACCTGCACCGTCTTGCCCAGATATTCGCCGCGGCGTTCCTTGCGGATCACCGATTCGTAGATCTGGCCGGTGGTGAAGTTATTCACCTTGCGCATGCGGGTGGAAATGAAACGCTCGTAGTGGCCGAGGTCGAGGTCGGTTTCGGCCCCGTCGTCGGTGACGAACACTTCACCGTGTTGCATAGGACTCATGGTACCCGGATCGACATTGATGTACGGGTCGAGCTTGAGCATGGTGACTTTGAGGCCGCGCGATTCAAGGATCGCGGCGAGGGAGGCGGCGGCAATCCCTTTACCCAGGGAAGACACGACGCCGCCAGTGACGAAGACAAATTTGGTCATTGCAGATGGTGCCGAACGGCACGTGCGGGAAATTGAAATTATACCCTAAAACGGTCATTTTCTCAGCATCAGCCCCGGAAAAATCCGCAAAGGAGCGTAAAATTATTACAAGGATAGTCGCTGAAATAGTCAGATAATCAATCTTTTACTCTATGTGAAGAAACCCACAGACCGCCGCCCCGGTCAGGCACACACTGGCACTTTCCCTGAGGAGGTCAGCATGAGCACAACAGAATTCGATGCCGATGGCAGCTATACCGACCGCGGCCACCAAGGCCCCGGCCCCGCCCTGATGGGGGCGCGCGCGCTGATTGGCGATCACGTCCACAACCTGAAAAACGAACATCTCGGTGAAATCCGCGAAATCATGCTCGACATGCGCAGCGGCAGCATCGCCTATGCGGTGATGTCGTCCGGCGGCGTGTTCACGCTCGGCGCCAAGCTGTTTGCCGTGCCGTGGGAAGCCTTGACACTGGACCCGGTGCAGCGCCGCTTCACGCTGAACATCGACAAAGAGCGCATCGATGAAGCGCCCGGTTTCGATCCCGAGCACTGGCCCAACATGGCCAACCAGACTTGGGCCACGCAAATCCACAGCTACTACGGCACCGCCGGCAGCAACCACGACAGCGCCGGCCCGGCCTGACCCGATCCCGCTATTCTGGCGCCGCGCGCGCCGGCCGGGCTATCGGCCGCCATATACCTGCTATGCGGCGACAGACCGTCATGCCGTACGCTTAAGGCGCCATAGCGTACGCTTTCACCCCAGAACCAGACCCTGGGGTCAGACCCGCCGGGTCTGACCCCAGCTTTACGTCGGTGGGGTTTGCCAGCCGACCGGCGCCTTAACAGCATTAGTTTTTTAGCGCGCAACGTCCCTTGCGCACTTGGGGGACTAGGGAATATACTGTTTATCCATACAGTACTTTTCCCATCATGCTCGCGCCTCCCCTCCCCATCACCGCTGCCGCCGAACTCGCCGGGCATCTCGCCATGCGCGATGTGTGGCGCGCCAGTGAGCTGGCGATTTCGCGCTCGACCACCTGCAGCACAGGCCATGCCGCGCTCGATGCCGAACTGCCGAATCAGGGCTGGCCGCGCTCGGCACTGGTCGAGGTACTGCTGCAACAGGCTGGCATTGGCGAAATGCAACTATTGAAACCAACCTTGTCCAGTCTGTCCGGCCAGCAACGGGTGGCGCTGATCCAGCCGCCCTATCTCCCCCATGCGATGGCATGCCGGGCCTGGCAGCTGAACGAGCGCAACCTGCTGTGGCTGCGTCCGTCCAGCTCGGCCGATGCACTGTGGGCCGCCGAACAAATCCTGAAAAACGGCAGTTGCGGCGCCGTCGTGCTGTGGCAGGCCAATGTCCGCGCCGAGTCGCTGCGGCGCCTGAACCTGGCCGCCCAGAGCACCGATACCTGGCTCTGGCTGATGCGCCCGCTGGCCGCCGCCGCCGATGCCTCGCCTTCGCCACTGCGGCTGGCGCTGCGGCCGGCGCTGGGCGGGGTCTCGGTCGATATCATCAAACGTAAAGGTCCGCATTGCGAACACGCCCTCTTCCTGCCCCTTGCGGACATGCCCGCTGCACGCCAGCGGCTGGAGCCCGACCATGAAACTCGTCCTCAGCGTGCACCTGCCACTGTTAGCGCTGGAAGCCCTGCGCCCGCGCTGGTCTGAGCCCGGCCCGTATGCCGTACTGGATCAGGGCATGGTGCTGAGCCTGTCGCCCGAGGCGGCGCGCGACGGCGTGCGCGCGGGCATGCGCAGTGGCGGCGTGGCGGCCATCGCGCCGGCTACCGTGCTGCTGGAACGGGCCCTGCCGCAGGAACAGCTGGCGCTCGATGCGATCGCCACCGCACTGATGCAGTACACCCCCGACATCACGCTGCAGGCCGACGCCACCCTGCTGCTCGAGGTCAGCGCCAGCCTGACGCTGTTCCGCGGCCCGCACGCACTGTGCCGGCGCGTGCGCCAGAGTGTCGCCACGCTGGGCTTCTCGCTGCAACTGGGCGCGGCCCCGACCGCCGAGGGCGCCTGGCTGCTGGCGCACCGCCTGCGCAGCAAGGGCCGGCCACTGCGGCGCCGCGTGCTGACGCTGCCTGGCCTGCACCAGCAGCTGGATCGCCTGCCGTGCGAGCTGTTGCCAGCCGCCGCCCCGCACCGTGAGTGGCTGCATGATATTGGCGCCCGCCAGCTGGGCGCGCTGCGCCAGCTGCCGCGTGCCGGCCTGCTGCGCCGTACCAGCAAGACCCTGCTGGCGACGCTGGACCGGGCCTATGGCGAGGCGCCGGAAATGTTTGAATGGATCAAGCCGCCGCTGCACTTCTCGGCCCGCGTCGAAACCTTCGACCGCATCGAACACGCCGACGCGCTGCTACACGGCGCCACCCGGCTGGTACTGCAACTGGTCGGCTGGCTGACCTCGCTGCAACTGGCGGTGCGCGTCTTCACCTTACAACTCGAACACGAACGGGGCCGCGCCGCCATCGCCCCGACCGCGCTCGACATCCTGCTGGCCGAACCGGCCTGGCATGAGGCCCACCTATTGCGCCTGCTGAAAGAGCGGCTGACCAAGCTGGAGCTGTGTGCGCCCGTCATCGCGCTACGGCTGGAAGCACTGAAGATCGAGCCCATGCTGCCGCCGAATGCCTCGCTGTTCCCCGAACCGGGCGGTTCACCACAGGACTTCCACCGCCTGCTGGAACTGCTGACGGCACGGCTGGGACCGGACAACGTGCTCAGCCCGGCCGATGTCGAGGATTACCGTCCCGAAGTCTGCAACAGCTGGCAACCGGCCACCAGCAAGCGCCCAGCGCAACCCGGCGCCGAAATCCTCGAAGGCCGCCCATTCTGGCTGCTGCCCAAGCCGATCGCCCTGCTGATGCGCGACGAGCGGCCGTTCTACGGCAGCCCGCTGCGCATCGTCAGCGGCCCGGAACGGCTGGAAGCGGGCTGGTGGAACGACCAGACCGCCGCCCGCGATTACTACATCGCTCAGGGCAGCGATGCCAGCTGCTACTGGATTTATCTGGAGCGCACCACGAATGCGCGCTGGTACCTGCACGGGCTATACGCATGACAGCGACCATCCCCGCCAGCAGCGTGCTGCCCGACTATGCCG
>JBGSBQ010000199.1:0-6646 GCA_041730475.1 Sphingomonadaceae bacterium | reverse complement strand
GCGTCGCTAATGGTGTCGGTCTACGAGCCGGCGCAATCCTCGCTTTGCGCTGTGGACGAACACGGCGCGATCGTCGCAGCCTTGCGCGCCCGCGACCTGGAAGCAGCGTTGCGGCTCTCGCGCGAGCATTTCAGCCATATTGAAAGCCGGCTGAATCTCGAACGCGGCGCACCCGACGAGCCAGACCTCGCGGGGATCTTTGCAGAAGAGTGATAAGGTCAGCTTCAGGCTATGAATATAGACCTGCTGGCGGTGGCGTCGCCGAAGCTGTTGCAGCAAGCTGTGCGTTCATCATGCTGCATCTAAAAAAGCCGTAAAATCACGCCCTTGCAATTGTACTTGTTGGGCGACTGCAATCAATTGCAAGCCCCGTATGTGGCATTTCGGCAACGTCGCCGAAATTTGCCCCGCAGAGTCTCATGCAAGATGCTTACACGATTGTACGTACACAGTGTTGTGTCGAAAATTACCACGCACTTGGATTCGCCTTTCGTATCCGAGGCTAGTTTTCAGAAACATTGGGGGATGCAGTGAAGAAGATTTTTACAGTAAGTGCTGTGCTGCTTTGCGGGTTGGTTCTCAATGGGTGCGTCTATCCGGATCCGACCTATAACATGTATGCCCCCGGCGGAGCGCTGGCGGACAAATCGGAAGGCCCTGCGCTTCTGGCTTCGGCTGACGACAATTTGCTCAAGACGATGTTTCCCGTTGGTACCGGCCGCGACCGCGTCATGCAGTCGCTGGGCGTGCCGATGTCGGCGTCGAGCAATTCTGACGGCACGACCGTTCAGGTCTTTTCCCATACCTTCACCAGCTATCAGCGCAAGTTCGTTGAGATGAACATGCTGACGGTGACCTATGATCCGGAAAGCAAGGTGAAGTCGACCTCGCTGACGAAAACCCGCAGTACCTGGTAATTCCAGCGCTTCAGCATGCTGGTTGCGAATCATGCCCGGGTCATCCCCGGGCATGATGCTTTTGGGCCTCGGGTGTTTTATGTGTGCGCAGCGCTGTCTGGCTGCGGATACGGCAAATCTTTCTGAAATCAGCAAAATACCAATATTGCAGGGGTCATATTGGATTGGCGGATGGGGTGAGATTCGAACTCACGGTACCCTTGCGAGTACGGCGGTTTTCAAGACCGCTGCCTTAAACCACTCGGCCACCCATCCGGCCCGGCAGGCAATAGCCCCGACAGTTGAGCCGGTCAACCTTTTCAACCATTTCGCGGCATTCAGACGCTGCCAAAGGTAGCAAAAGCGGCCGTGTTACTCTTCCGCAGCGACGGTCCGGGTGCTAATGTCGGGCCTGAGGCGGGGGTACGTTTTGGTCAAACCGATTTACAATAGGCGTCTTCTGGTACTGGCGGTCGGTGCCCTACTGCTGGTCGGTTTTGTGGCCACCAGCGTGGCGAGCTACTGGGTTTCGCGCCAGAGCCTGCGCAATGCCATTACCGAAACCGAGCTGCCGCTTACCTCGGACAATATCTATTCCGAAATCCAGAACGATCTGGTCCGGCCGATCCTGATTTCCTCGCTGATGGCGAGCGATACCTTTGTGCGCAACTGGGTTCTGGAAGGCGAGCGCGACCCCAAGCTGGTGTCGCAGTATCTCAACGAAATCAAGACGCGCTACAACGCCTTCACCAGCTTCTTCGTCTCCGACCGCACCTACACCTATTACCACGCCGATGGCGTGCTGAAGAAAGTGCACCCGGACGAGCCGCGCGATGTCTGGTATTTTCGCGTCCGCGACATGCAGGCGGATTACGAGATCAATGTCGATCCCGACATGGCGAATTCTGACGCCCTGACGATCTTCATCAACTATCGCGTCCGCGATTACGATGGCAATTTCATCGGCGCCACTGGTGTTGGCCTCACCGTCAATGCAGTGCGCAAAAAGCTCGATGACTACCAGCAGCGCTTCAACCGCACGGTCTATTTCGTCGACCTCAACGGCAAGGTGGCCATGGTCGGGCAGGGCGGCCAGGTGCCGGAGACTGACATCTCGATGCGCGGCGATATCGCCAGCGTGCTGCCACATCTTTCGAAGAACGAGACCAAGTCATTCCAGTACACCTACAAGGACGAGGCCAGGCTGCTGAATGTGCGCTATATCGACGAACTGCACTGGTACCTGTTCGTTGAGAAGTCGGACGAAGCCGCGCTGGCCGGCATCACCCGCACCCTCTACTGGAACCTGCTGATCAGTATCGGCATCACCCTGCTGGTGCTGTATGGTTCGCGCCAAGTGATCAATCGCTTCCAGGGCCGGCTGGAAGAGATGGCCACCACCGATCAGCTCACCGGCCTGGCGACGCGTCACGCCTATGAGTTGCTGATGCAGCAGGCGATGCGCGATGCCCAGCGCCATGACCTGCCGCTCTGCGTCATCATGGTCGACGTCGACCGTTTCAAGCTGATCAATGATGGCTTCGGCCATGTCGCGGGAGACCGCGTGCTGCGCGGTGTGGCTGATGCCATGCGCGCCGCCTTGCGCTCTTCCGATCTCGTCTGCCGCTGGGGCGGCGATGAATTCCTGGTGGTGCTGCGGAACTGCGATATCGTGAACGGCGAGCGCATTGCCGAGAGCATCCGCGAGGTGATCGAAAGCGCCGAATTCCATGTCGGCGGCCGCGTTGTCACCGCCAGCGTCAGCCTTGGCGTTGCCTCGCTGGCGCCGGACGAATTGCTCGATCACCTGCTGACCCGGGCCGACGACGCGCTCTATCAGGCCAAGGAAGAAGGGCGCAACTGCGTCCGCATCGCCGAGACGCCTGTCGAGGCTTGACCATCGCCTTCAGCTTTAATGCGGGCCAGCCTTAATGTGGACCGGGCAGGATCACCACTGTCGGCTTCGGCGGCAGGGTGGGGCGGCCGACCTGGATGAAATTCCTGTCGCTGAGCGTCACCGCATGGGTATCGCGGAGCTGGGACAGAAAGCGCTCCAGGGTGTGATCGCCGAAATAGTGCATCGGGATCACCAGCGGTGCCTTCAACTGCCGGATAACTTCCACCATTTCGGTCTGGTTCAGCGTATAGCCGCCATCCACCGGCACCAGCACCACGTCGATGCGGCCCATATCGGCGAGATGGCCGGGCTCGAGGCGGTGATGCAGATGGCCGAGATGGGCAATGCAGATATCCGCCGCATCGAAGATGAAGATCGAGTTGCCATCGTATTCGGTGCCGCCGCCCCAGTTGCGGATATTGGTCGGAACGTTGCGCACCCGTAGATCCTTGTAGGCGAGATTATGCCGCGCCGGCTTGCCGTCATAAGGCCAGCCGCGCAGCAGATGCTTGATGCCCGGATCGGGATTGTTGGTGAAATGCGTCGTGTGCGCGTGGTTCATCGTCGCGATGTCCGGCGTCACATCAGGCCGCAGATAGTCGTTGTAGTCGGTGGCGGCGGTGGCGCCGCCCGGCGTCTCGATCAGGAACGTGGCGTGGCCGACGAAGGTGATCCGCACCTGGCCCTGGGGCGGCGCGGGGCGCAGGCCCTGGCTGCGCTCCTGGGCGAGTTGGAAGGGTAGGGCGCCAGCGGGTGTCAGGCTGGGGCGGAAGCTGGCGGGTTGCAGGAAGTTAGGCGAGGCATTCGCCACGGCGCCAAGGCAGGCTGCCCATGCCGCCCCCGGTAGACCGCTGCCGAGCAAGACCAGGAAGGCGACAAGCAGGGCGACGGCAGGGGGCATCTCAGGACCTCAGGTCTTGGGGGGCGTGATCCACGGATTGCGGCCAAGCTTGCGTTGGCCTGTCTGATCTTCGTCGCGACGGCCTGGATTATCCAGCGTTTTCCTGCGCCGCCGGTCGGGTCCGGTATACTCCTTGGTCTTCACAAATGCGCGAGGCCGGTTCAGCACCTGGTCCAGGCAGCGCAGCAGCGCCTCCGGCATTACCGGTTTCACCAGCACATCGTTGCAGCCGGCGCTCACGGCCTCGCTCACCAGTGTCCCCTCGGCATGGGCGGTTACCAGCACGAAAGGCACCATCGGGTTGGTGAGGCCTTCATGGCGGCGGATCATCTTCAGCAGGGTGAGGCCGGTCACGAGGCCAAGCTGCTGGTCGCAAAGCAGCAGATCGTAGGCGGTTTCCTTCAGGTCGGCGATCGCCGCTTCGGCATCACGAACCCGCGACACGCGGCTATAGCTGAGCGCGTTGAGCATCGCCGTAATAGTGACGGCGGTGCCATCGTGATCTTCCACCAATAAGATACGTAGCGGCACGGTTAGTCTCGCAACTCCGGGGTCTCGTCGTTATGCGATGCTAGCGGCAGATCGGAATTTCTAGGATCTGGTTCAGGCCCAGATAATCGCCGTAGCTCATCGCCTCGCTGAAGTCCATCTGGGCGCCATGCCATTCAGCCGGGGCGGCGGCGGCGCTGAACGGGCAGCCGGTATTGGGTGGGGTAGCAGTCATTGCAGGGTCTTCTTTCAGCAGGATCAGGTGACGGCGTCACGTTGGGCGTCGACGTCATAAGCTTCACGGTCGAGGATGTCGCGCAGGATCTCAACGGCATCCCAGACCTCGGTATAGCTGGTGTACAGCGGCGTGAAACCGAAGCGCATTATGGCCGGTTCGCGGTAGTCGCCGATCACGCCGCGCGCGATCAGTGCTGCCATGACGGCATAACCATGCGGGTGGGTGAAGCTGACATGCGAGCCGCGCCGGGCGTGCTGGCGCGGCGTGACCAGACCGAGTGGGTGGCTGGCGCAGCGTTGTTCGACCAGCGCGATGAACAGGTCAGTCAGGTCCAGCGACTTGCTGCGGATCGCCGCCATGCTGGTCTGCTCGAACACTTCCAGGCCGGATTCGACCATTGCCAGCGAGACGATGGGCTGGGTGCCGCACAGCGCGCGGCCGATGCCGTCGGTGGGCGCGAACTGGGGCGCCATCGCGAACGGCGCGGCATGCCCCCACCAGCCCGACAGCGGCTGCTGGAAGCGGGCCTGATGGCGGGTGGGCACCCAGATGAAGGCCGGCGCGCCGGGGCCGCCATTCAGGTATTTATAAGTGCAGCCGACGGCCAGGTCGGCGCCATCGGCGTTCAGTTGCAGCGGCACGGCGCCGGCCGAGTGGGCCAGATCCCAGACCATCAGTGCGCCGGCGGCATGGGCCAGAGCGCTGGTGGCGGCCATGTCGTGCTGGTAGCCGGTGCGGTAATTCACGTGGGTCAGCATGACGACGGCGGTATCGGCATCGATGGCCTCGGCCAGCTGCTCGACGGCATCGACCAGCCGCACTTGGTAACCGCGTTCCAGCCAGCTGCTCAGACCTTGTGCCATATAGATATCGGTCGGGAAGTTGGAGCGCTCGGTGACGATCACGCGGCGCGTGCTGCGGTCCGGGTCACTGGCCTGCATCTGCAGCGCGGCGGCGAGGGCCTTGAACAGATTGACTGAAGTGGTATCGGTGACGACGACTTCGCCGGCGGCGGCGCCGACCAGCGGGGCCAGGCGGTCACCAAGGCGTTTCGGCAGGTCGAACCAGCCGGCCGCATTCCAGCTGCGGATCAGGTCATGGCCCCATTCGCGGGCGATCACGTGCTGGGCACGGGTCAGCGCCGCTTTCGGACGGGCCCCCAGCGAGTTGCCATCCAGATAAATCACCCCAGCCGGCAAATCGAACTGGTCGCGCAGGGCGGCCAACGGATCTTGTGCATCGCGTGCCAGACAGTCATTACGAGTTGTCATTATGTAACTTTCGGAACCAAGAGGGAGATAGTTGAAGCCTCATCTATTTGAGGCCCATGTGCGAGTGTAGCAATTTTCGCCCCCAAAATCGGGGACAGACCACGTTTTTCGTGCGCGAAGAACGTGGTCTGTCCCAAATGCCGCTAAGTTAAGGTACCGTAGCGCGCGCCTGCACCCCAGAACGAGACCTGGGGTCAGACCCGCCGGGGCTGACCCCGGCTTTGCGTCGGTGGGGTTTGCCAGCGGATCTGTGCCTTAACTTAGCGGCATTATGGTCTGTCCCCGATTTTTATTGTGCGAGCCCGCATGGACACTGGGTTTGCGGGGAGGGGGCGAAATTTTTTCAGTTTTTTTCAAAAAAATTCAAAAAAACCCTAAAGTTCCTGAAAAGGCTGCCGATACCAGTTTCATGATGAGCGGAAAAGCGCCATCAGGCAGCAAACGAGTGCAGTGTAAAAAATCGAAAATTTTTTAAATATTTTTGGTTTTGACCCTAAAGTTCTCGAAAACGCTGCCGTTAAAGAGTTAGATGTAGCGAAAAAGCGTCGTTGCATCACATATTTTTTAGCCTGAGGTTAGGACTTTTTTGAAGCTTCCCACCCCTCTGAAACCCGCGCCGCAAGGGCGTAGGCACTCGATCTGCATGTGTTTGTAAGACAAACACTGACAGGTCGCATCCGCTATTTCCCGACGAAAAATACAGCGTTCCGCCTCTACGCTGTTCCTTGTTGCTCCCGCAGAATGTATCTCACTGGAAACGCAAATGTGTTCCGCAGTGACAAAACAACGCATCAACTGGGAGATGGAAATGACCGCTAACGACATGATGGCTGAAATTCGCGACGCAAACCTGAGCTACCTGATGTTGGCTCAGCAGATGATCCGCGCGGACAAGGTGACTGCGATCTTCCGCCTCGGCATCGCCGCTGAAATCGCTGACCTGATCGAGGGCAT
>JBGSBQ010000198.1:0-6669 GCA_041730475.1 Sphingomonadaceae bacterium | reverse complement strand
ATGCTGATCGATGGCCTGATCGTGTTCGTGATCCTGTGGCTGTATGCGCGCAAGGCGCGACCACGGCTGGCAGTCGGCGCCATGTACACGCTGCTGTATGGCTGCGCGCGGTTCTTCACCGAATACTTCCGTACGCCGGACTGGGAAACCACGATCGCGGGACTGCCGATTACGTCGGGACAGGTGCTGTCGCTGCCGATGGTCATCGGCGCACTGGTGCTACTGGCGTGGGCATATTCGCGCCCGAAGGCTTTATAACAGTTCGAGGATAGCCTGCCACTGCCCTGCCGTTACCGGTGAAATCGACAGGCGGCTACCTTTCTGCAGCAGCACCATCTCCTCCAGCGCCGGCACCGTGCGCAACTCGGCCAGCGGCAGCAGCCGGGTCTTGCGGGTGCCGCGCACATCGATCGACACCCAGCGCGGCTGCTCGGGCGTGGCCTTGGGATCGTAGTATTTGCCCTCGCGCTCGAACTGGCTGGCATCCGGATACGGTCCACTGACAATTTCGGCCAGCCCGGCGATGCCCGGTTCGGCGCAGCTGGAATGGTAGAACAGCACCCCATCCCCGCGCTGCATCGCGTCGCGCATGAAATTGCGGGCCTGGTAATTGCGCACCCCGAACCACGCGGTAGTCTGTTGCGGCGACGCCAGCACGTCATCAATACTGACTTCATCCGGCTCGGACTTCATCAACCAGTAGGCCATACGTTTGCTCCAGACGAAAAAAAACGGCTGCGCAACTCAATGCTGGCAACCGCTTTTTGTGAATTAGTACCCCGCCTGTGCCGTTATGCCGGCATCCCGAACCAAACGGTTCAAGGTGGCCACAGTTAGTTCAATTTCGGGTTCATCGGACTAGCGACGCTCACGCCCATCAAACAAAATTCCGTAGCCGGTGCACATAAATGGTTCAAGGAATATATGGCAATCGCGAACACCGCAGGGTGAAACGAAGTTTACTCCCTTGTCGGCGTCAGGGGAAGGACTTTGGCAAATTAAAACAGGGTTTCTTGCGGTGTCAGGGCACTGTCCAGTACCTGATGCATGGCGGCGATCTTTTGCTGCACTTCCAGTATAGACATGTCCGACAACGGTCCCTGATGCGCTTTCACGGACAGGAATTCGGCCGCCATGCCCAGCGCCGCCATCACGGCGATACGGTCATTGCCTTTGACTTTGCCGGCATCGCGGATGCCGCACATCTTTTTATCGAGGAAGGACGCCGCTTCGCGCAGCGCGCGCTCTTCGTCTTCCTTGCATACCAGACGGTAGGGCTGCCCCATGATGGTAACGTCAAGCTGTATCATTGGGCATCCTCGTTTTCAGGCAGGGTGGCGTCCTGCTCCAGCGCCGGAACGTGCTGCAGCAGCGCTTCGACCCGGCTGGCCGCTTCGCTCAGGCGTTTCTGGTAGCCGATATTATCTACCACCAGGGCGGCGTTGGCTTGGCGCAGCTGCGCGTTTTCCCGCCGCAGCGCGTGCGTCATCGCGGCCAGTTGGTCGATTTTGTCGGATAATTCTTGGAATTCGGAGATCATTCCGCCACTATAGGGCGGCAAGCGAATCGGCGTCAACCGAATCGCGTGCTTGCCGGCTATATTTGAGACCTGATGGACAGATTTGCTATTTTGTCAGCAAGGGGATGAGCAGACGCGCACCTTGCAAGCCGGGGGCGCTGGCTGTCACCGTGATACTGGCGGCGCCTTCCGGCTGGCTCTGGACAATCAGCTGGGCCAAGCCATGGAATAGCTTGCGGGTCGGCCCTTTCTCGTCCTCGTGCGAATTCGGATCGCCATTGCCATGGCCGAGGGAACGCCCGCCAGCACTGACCTCGAAGCGCACCTCGCTGTCATCAAGCGGTACCACGCGGCCCTGCGCATCGACGGCACGCACGGTGATCGGCATCGCGTCGCGGCCATCGCCGGCCAGCTGCGCGCGGTCCGGCAGCAGCTCGATGGCAACCGCCTTGCCGGTGGTCTCGACACTGCTGCGTACCACTTCCTTGCCACCGCTGTAGCCCACCGCTTCCAGCTTGCCCGGCGCGTACGGCACCTGGAAGTAGTTCATGCGGTACGGGTCGGCCTGCTGCTCACCGAGCACGCGCCCATTCAGCAGCAGCTGCACGCGCTCGGTATTCGCCATCACCATCACGCGGATCTCCTTGCCCTCCTGCCCTTCCCAGTTCCAGTGCGGCGCCACGTGGATCAGCGGCCTGTCCTTGATCCACTGGACCTGATGCAGATAGTAGGCAGTCTTGGGGAAGCCGTTCAGGTCCATGATGCCGAATACGGAACTGACCGAGGGCCATTTGTTCGGCGTCGGCTCGCCACGATAATCAAAACCGGTCCAGACGAAACCGCCCGCCACATAAGGACGGGTTGCGATGGCCTGCCACGCATCGCGATGGCTGTTGCCCCATTCGGCAAAGTCGTCGTCGTAGCTGGCGATCACATTGCGCGCTTTGTCGGTGCTGAATTCGTCACGGGTCTGGAACGCCGAGGTGTCTTCAGAACTGGTGAAGGGTTTGTCGGGATAGGCCTTGTGGAAGATGTCGTAGTCCGGCACATGGTAATTGGCGCCCACCACGTCGACTGCGTGCGAGACATTCAGCGCGGTCAGGAAGCCGCCGTTCATCGCCGCCGTAACGGGACGGGTACTATCGAGCGCCTTGACGGCGGCGCTCATGCGGCGCGCCATTTCGTAGCCCACTTCGGTGCTCTGCACTGGTTCTTCATTAAACACTGACCACAGGATCACGCCCGGATGGTGGCGGTCGCGTTTGACCATCCATTCCAGCTGCTTCATGTAATCGGGCGAGGGATTGAAGTTGCGGTTCTCGTCCATGACCAGGAAGCCCATGCGGTCGACCAGATCCAGTACTTCGGCGGCGGGGGCATTGTGCGAGAAGCGGATCGCGTTCACGCCCAGTTCCTTCAGGCGGCGCAGACGGTATTCCCAGATCGCGTCCGGCACGGCGACGCCTACCCCGGCGTGATCCTGATGGATGCAAACGCCTTGCAGCTTGACGTGCTCGCCATTCAGAAAGAAGCCTTCCCGGGCGTCGAAGCGGATGGTACGGAAGCCGGTGTGCAGCGCGCTCTCGTCGATGGCTTTGCCGCCTTGCAGCACGCGGGTGACGACCCGGTACAGATTGGTTTTCTTCAGCGACCAGAGTGCGGGGCGGCTGACCGTGATCGGCAATTGCACGGTCGATTGCGCCAGCACGCCGATACTGGCGGGGCGCAACTGGCGTGCGACTTGTTTGCCGGCCGGGTCGTAGACGGTGACTTCGACGTTGACACTGGCTGCCTGCTTGCCGCTGTTCTCCAGTGTGACGGCGACCGGGAGACTCCAGTCGCCGCCCTTGCCGGCCTTGGGCGGCAGCGGCGTGGCATGGACGCCGTCGGTGATGACGTGGACGGCGTTGGTTTTCACCAGCCACGCGTGGCGATAGATGCCGGCGCCTTCGTACCACCAGCCTTCCATCGGGTTGGCGTCGGCGCGCACGGCGATGGTGTTGGTCTGGTCGCCGTAGCGCAGGTAGGGAGTGATGTCGATCTGGCTGCTGTTGTAGCCGGACCAGTTGCGGTGTACCAGATTGCCGTTGACCCAAACCGTGGCGTGGGTGGCGATGGCGTCGAATTGCAGTTCGAAGTGGCGGCCGCGCTCGGACGGGTCGACCTTCAGGTGGTGCCGGTACCAGCTGGCGCCGCGCTGGCGGTAGCCTTGCGACATATTGGCGTTGGGGTCGAAACCACCTTCGACGGCCCAGTCGTGCGGCAGGTCGAGCTGGCGCCAGTTGCTGTCGTTGTATTGGTCGGCGGCGGCGCCACGGGCGTTGCCGGCTTTGGCGTTGTTGTAGGTGTCGTCGTGACCGACCGGTGGGGGGGTGTCGATGTCGCCGAGGTGGAATAGCCAGTTGCGGTCGAGCGAGAGGCGTTCCCGGCCTTCGAGGGCGCTGGCGTATGGGGTTTGGAGGCAGAGCAGCAGCAGTGCTGACAGCTGCAGGTAGCGGCGGTATGGGATGGTGAGAGTCAAGGCAGGTCTCCGAAAAAAGAGCGGCCGTTCATTGCTGAGGGGCCGCTCGATTGCTTAACCCCACAGCAAAATGCTGGGGTCAGACCCGGCGGGTCTGACCCCGGGTTTTGGGTCCGGGGTGCAGGGATGCGTTGCGGCTTACATTTTGTACGACAGGCCCAGGTTGAAGCGGCGGCCAAACTCGGTCACTTCCTGCTGCTGCGGGATGTTGGAGCTGGTGTACACCACTTTCTGGTTGGTCAGGTTGTCGATGCCGAAGCGCAGTTGCAGGTTCTTGGTCAGCTGCTGGGCGAGGTTCAGCGTCAGATAGGTCTCGGCACCGTTCTCAATCAGCTGGCCCGCTCCCCAGGTCGGGTTGCGCACAAACGCGCTGTGGTAGTTGGCCGACATGCGCGCTTCAAAGCCGCTGTTCTCGTACCACAGCGTGACGCCGCCATTGCTCTTCATCAGACCTTCAATCGGGAACGGATTGTTGGTCGGGAAGCTCTCTTTGATATTGCTGGCGGTGTAGGAGTAGTTGCTGGCGATGCCGAAGCCATTGTCAAACGACTGCTGGTACACCAGCTCCAGACCATGCACATTGCCACCCTCGCCGTTCACCGAGCGCGTGATGATGGCGCTGCGGCCATTCAGCGTGGTCTTGTCGCCGATGATGCCGATGTAGCGGCTGATCTGCTTGTAGAACGCACCAGCGGACAGCAACGAGCCTTTGCCGAAGTACCACTGATACGCCAGATCGACCTGATTCGCCATCATCGGCTTCAGTTGCGGATTGCCGGCGCTGCCGGTCAGCGGCATGACGGGATTGGTGTCGATGTAGATGTTGCGCGAGGCGCGCATTTCGTCCAGCGGTGCACGCGACATGGCGCGCGCCACGCTGAAGCGGATCTGGCGTTCCTGTTTTTCGTCGAGATTGAAAATCAGGTTCAGACTAGGCAGCACTTCGGTGTAGCTGGTGCCGTCGCTGACTGGCGTTGGCGCGGCGCCGTTGACCGACTCCATGCCTTCGCCGGTCTGGCTGGTGTGCACCACGCGCACGCCGGCATTGCCACGGTAAGTGTAGCCACCCAGCGCGCCTTCGAGGTCGCCCTGTGCATACACAGACGAGCTGCGTTCCTTGACCTTCCAGCCCGACAGCAGATCGTTCTGGGTTTGCGGACGGCCACTTGGGTCGAAGGCGTTGGCGCCGAACACGCGCGTCATCGTACCCATAAAGTCTTTCAGCGCGATAAACGGTGCGCCCATGCCTTTGACCGTGACGGTTTCATAGTCCGAGTCCGACAGCGTGCCGGTCGGCTGCAGATTCCACGTGGTCTGGCTGTAGCGCTTTTCGCGATCGGTGAAGCGGGTGCCCAGTTTCAGACGGTTCACCGGGCCCCATTCGACGCCACGGGCAGCGCTCAGGTGCACGGCATTGAGTTCGTCGCGCAGGTGGCCGTCGGTGTCGACGTACAGGCTGGCGCCGCTGAAGTTGGCCGGATTGCCGGTGTCCTGTCCATACGAATACGCCTGATGCTCGTCGCCGGTGAAGGAGAAGTTGACGGTGCCGCCGTTTTTCGAGAACAGGCGCAGGTCGCGCCATTGGCTGTCGCGGCCGGCGCGGGAGCTGGACAGGTCGCTTTCCACTTTCCAGTCGCCGACGTTGAACTTGCCGTTCACGCCCAGCGCCAGGTTGTCCATATCCTGAGTCCACAGGGTGTCGTTGGTGGTCAGGCCGACACCGGTGACGGTGCCGCCGACCACGTAGCCGTTCTTGATATCGATATTGCTGTAGGCCGACTTCTGCCAGCCGTCCCAGTTGCCGGTGTCGCCACTCCAGTGGGCCACACCCGGTTCGCGGATCTTGGCCTGCGCGTAATAGGCGTCGGCCGTGATCAGTGCATCGGGCGAGGCTTTCCATTCGATCTTGCCCAGCACACTGGAACGTTCGTCCTTGCCACGCTTGGCGGAATCGCCCCAACCCCATGGCGTCTTGTCGATTTTGCCGTCGCCATTCAGGTCGCCCGAGTGGTCTTCATTGAAGCCGAACTGCTTGACGTTCTTTTCGATCGACGGCTGGTCCTGATAGCTGAAGGCCAGTGCCACGCCCAGCGTGTGGTCGTTGAACTGGTCGATGTAGACGCCACCGAGACGGGGCGCGGTCTTGCTGGCGCCGGGGATGTCGGCAGCCATGGCGTAATACAGCGCATCCGCCTTCAGCGTAACCTGACGGCCAGCGTACTTCAGCGGGCTGACGGTTTGCAGGTCGATGGTGGTGGCGATACCGCCTTCCACCAGTTCAGCGTTCTGCGATTTGTAGACGGTGGCGCCGCTCAGCGACTCGGACGGGAACTGTTCGAAACGCACGGCGCGGTTCGGTTCCGACGAAGCCAGCTCGCGGCCATTCAAGGTGGCGCCAATGAAGCGTGGGCCCAGGCCGCGCGCGACGATCTGGCTGGCGTTGCCGCGGTCCATGCCGGGCGACATGCCGGGCAGGCGTGCCAGCGATTCGGCGATGGTGGTGTCGGGCAGCTTGCCGATGTCTTCGGCTGCGATCACTTCCACCTGGCTGTTGGCGTTTTCCTTGCGCTGCAGCGCGCTGCGCAGGGAGGCGCGGATGCCGGTCACGGTGACGCTCTGGTCCGCGGCT
>JBGSBQ010000197.1:0-6673 GCA_041730475.1 Sphingomonadaceae bacterium | reverse complement strand
TGACTTCGATCACGGAGGATCAGTCTGGGAATGCTGGTCAGCTGGTGTCGGATTTCATTGGCACGGTGGCGGATGTTGATTCTGGTGCGGTGCAGGGCATCGCGGTGAATGGCACGACGGCGACGAACGGCGTTTGGCAGTATTCGGTCGATGGCGGCACGACGTGGAGCAATGTCGGGACGGTGAGCGGCAGTTCGGCCTTGCTGCTGCGGCCGAGCGACAAGCTCCGCTTCCAGCCCAATGGCGAGAATGCCGGCGGCGGTACGGTCAGCTTCCAGGCCTGGGACCAGACCTCAGGCGGGTTCGGCACCAAGGTGGATGCCAGCACGTCGGGCGGGTCGAGTGCGTTCTCGACCGCCAGTTCGACGGCGAGCATCGTGACCACGGCGGTGAACGATGCGCCGGTGTTTGCCGGCCCGGCGGTGACGGATAGCAGCGTGCAGGCGGACCGCAGCCTGGAGATCAAGTTCCCGGTGAGCCGGTTCACCGATGTGGATACCGGCGACACGCTGACGATTACCGGCGTGACCTTGCTGGGCGGCAACACGGTGCCGAACGCCTTCACGGTAGCCGTGGTGGGCGGCGAAGTGGTGATCAGGAAGACCGGCAACCTGACGGCCGGCAGCTATACCGTGCGGGTGACGGCGACGGATGGCAGCAATGCCACGGCAACCACGGATGTGAAGGTGACGGTGGCGGCGGTGCCACCCCCGCCCCC
Organism: Sphingomonadaceae bacterium; assembly: GCA_041730475.1. Lineage (GTDB taxonomy): Bacteria > Pseudomonadota > Gammaproteobacteria > Burkholderiales > Burkholderiaceae_D > Rugamonas. Next base: position 5,955 of record JBGSBQ010000197.1, on the reverse strand, counting down.
CCCGCCACCCCCGCCGCCGCCACCACCACCACCGCCGCCGACCGCGCTGGCAGTGGTCAACGTGGCGCCGGTGGAAGTGGCGCCGCCGCCGCCGCCGCCGGGCGGCAATATCACGTCGCAGACCACGGGTTCGGTGGCGGCGTCTGGCGCTGGCAATACCAGCGGCAGCGGCATCACCGGCACCAACATGACCAGCGACCCGTCGGCGGGCGCCAATGCGTTCAGCATCGTGCGCACCTCGATGTCGGGCGGCGACGGTGCGCTGAGCGCGCGCTACGGCTCTGACAGTATCTCGACCAGCAACGCGGCACCGGGCAACAGCAGCGGCAACAGCACCAGCACCGGCGGCGGTAGCACCAGTGGTCTCGGTGGTGGTGGCCTGGGCGGCGGGGGTCTGGGCGGCAGTAGCTTGGGTGGCGGCGGCCTGGGTGGCGGCGGCCTGGGTAGTGGCGGCCTGGGGAGTGGCTTCGGTACAGGTCTCGGTACTGGCCTGGGCACGGGTACGGGCACAGGTACTGGCCCGGTCACGGGCGCCCCGCCGCCCGCACCGCCGCCGCCACCGCCGGCCCCCCCGGCACCGCCGGGCAGCACGGGGTCGATTGATCCTGGCGGCAACCAGCAGGCGGCCCTGGATGGCGGCGTGCTGGATGGCGGAGTCCTGGGTGGCGGAGTCCTGGGTGGCCGCGTGCTGGATGGCTTGGCACTCGACCCGGTGCTGTTTGCATCGGGCGCGCTGCCCCTGCCCGAAGGGCTTGGACGGGCGCTGCCCGAGGGGCTGGGCCTTGAAGGCCCGGCGCTGGGCAAGGGCGACTTCAGCAGCCAGCTCGCGGCGGCGACGGCGGCGAGCAGTGCGGAGATCGAGCGACTGGTGGCAGCCTTGGCTGCCTGAACGGAATACTGGGCAGCCCTGGCTGCGTGAGGCAGGGCGGTCCAGGGGCCGTAGCGTGACGGATATCGTGACGGATATAACGAGGCCGAGAGCCGGGTTGAGTACCGGCCTGGCGGGGGACAAGAGGTTTATAGGTCATGGGTAAGCAGGCAATGACGAACAATAAGCTGACGCTGGCGGGCGTGTCGGTGCTGGCGCTGCTGCTGGCGGGCTGCACGGTGGACCTGCAACCGATCACCGGTGCGGAACATGGCCAGCGGGTCAAGGAAGACCTGGCGGAGCTGTTCACCCAGCAGGAGCCGCTGGGCAATGCGCTGACGCTGGAAGAAGCCATCGCGCGGGCGCTGAAGTACAATCTGGACAACCGGCTTAAATTAATGGAAAGCGCCTTGACGGCGCGGCAGCTCACGGTCGCCAACCTGGAGATGCTGCCTTCCCTGGCGGCCTCGGGCGGCTATGAAGGCCGCAACGTGCCGGGCGCCTCATCCAGCCGCTCGACCCTGACCGGGCAGCAATCGCTGGAGACCTCGACCTCGCAGGACCGCGACCGCCGGGTGTTCGATCTCGGCGTGACCTGGAACGTGCTGGACTTCGGCCTGAGCTATGTGCGGGCGAAGCAGGCCGCCGACCGCGCCCTGATCATCGAGGAACGCCGGCGCAAGGTGGTGCACAACATCATCCAGGATGTGCGCTCGGCCTACTGGTTTGCGCTGTCGGCGCAGAAGCTGCTGGCCAAGCTGGACCCGATGGTGCAGCGGGTCGGCACGGCGCTGGCCAATGCGCGCACCATCGAGGAACGCCGGCTGCAGCCACCGCTGGAGGCGCTGACCTACCGGCGCGGGCTGCTGGACCAGCTGCGCCAGGTGCAGAGCCTGCGGCGCGATCTGGTGGTGGCGAAGTCGCAGCTGGCAGCCCTGATGGGCCTGCGGCCGGGCCAGGACTTCCGCCTGGCGGAGGATCCGAGCCTGTACCAGGAGCCGGAGCTGAAGCTGCAGCTGGCGGATATCGAGCGGCTGGCGCTGACCTACCGGCCGGAACTGGCGGAGGAATCCTACCAGACGCGGATCGGCGCCAACGACGTGCGGGCGGCGATGCTCTCCATGCTGCCGGGCATCACCTTCGACACCGGGTTCAACTTCGACAGCAACTCCTATGCGCAGAACCAGACCTGGTATGATTACTCGGCCAAGGTGACGGGTAACCTGATCGGCATGCTGGTGACGGCGCCGGCGCGGATCCTGGCGGCGGAGGCGGCGCAGGAAGTGGCGCGCACCCGGCGTCTGGCGCTCTCGATGGCGGTGCTGACCCAGGCGCAGGTCTCGTGGCTGGCTTATAACCAGGCGCGCGGCGAGTTCCGCACGGCGGAGGAGCTGTATCAGGTCGAGGTGGCGATCCTGCAGCAGAACCGGGCGGCGAGCCAGACCGGCCGGAGCAACGAGCTGGAGCAGATCGCGGCTGAGATGAGCGGTCTGCTGGCCGAGCTGCGGCGTGACCTGTCGGCTGCCGAGATGAACAACGCGCTGGGCCGGGTGTTCGTGACGGCGGGCGCGGATCCGCTGCCGAACAAGGTGACGAGCTACGAGATCAAGGCGCTGGCGGCCGAGATCAAGCAGAACATGGCGGGCTGGTTCGATGGCTCCACGCTCCCCGATGCCAGGGACCGCGCGGCCGCGACCCAGCAGCCGCAGCCGGCCAAGGTTGGCCGCAGCGACGACGATATCGAGCGCACCAGCCAGCCCCAGGCTAATCAACCGCTGGCGAGTGCCGCCACCGTGAAAAACTGATTCAGTAGTCATGCGACTGCAGGTAAAGCTGGGCTTGGCTGGATTGCTGTTGGGCGCCTATTCGCTGGTGTTGCTCCAGGCTCCGGCCCAGGCACAAGATGCGACGGGCGTGCGGGCGTTGCTGGCGCCGGTGCAGGAGGCGGTGCTGGCGGGCGAGATCGCGGCCCGCATCGACAGCATGCCGCTGGATGCCGGCGAGCGCTTCCGCAAGGGCGAGGTGCTGGTGAGCTTCGACTGCGCCGCCTACCGCGCCGCTTTGGCCGAGGCCCGCGCGGCGCAGAAGGCGGCGGAGGTGACGCTGGAGAATGCCCGCGAACTGGCCAAGCTGAACTCCGGCTCGATCCTCGCCAGCGCGCTGGCCGAGGCCGAGCTTGAGCGCGCCAAGGCCCGCGTCGAGGCCAGCCGGATACCCGTCGAGCGCTGTGTCATCCGGGCGCCGTTCGGCGGCCTGGTGGTGGCGCGCAAGGCGCAGCCGCATGAAAGCGTCACCGCCGGCCAGCCGCTGCTAGCCGTGCTCGATGATACCAACCCCGAGATCCGCCTGGTCGTGCCCTCGGCCTGGCTGCGCTGGCTGAAACCCAACACGCCCTTCACCCTGCTGATCGACGAGACCGGCCAGAAATACCAGGCCAAACTCACCCGCATCGGCGCCCGCGTCGATCCCGTATCCCAGACAATCGAAGTCTTCGGCGGCTTCCCAGCCAAGCCAAAAGACCTCGTCACCGGCATGTCCGGGACCGCAAACTTCGAGAAAACGAATTAAGCGGCCACCAAATGCCAGTTTGGATCTTCAAAATCTGTTCGGATAAACCAATCCGAATTTGCGAGGGTCGCGTACATTGTGCGGCTCCAGCCGTTGAGAACGAAATCTGTACTATTCCCGTGATCGTACAGGAATTCTCTGAAGCTTTGCTGGCTTAGGTCGCGCAGGCTTTTCGTGCGAAGGTCTATGACTCTTGAAACCTCGGCCCCTGCTTGCACTGAGAAGCGATAGGCAAGATTGTAGTCAGTGAAGTGACTATGAACGCGCCCTTTGTCAGAAGCTGGCCAGTGATCAGGAGGCACACATTCAAACTGCACCAATATCGGATTGCACCTTTGAACCGAGGCGACAATCCATCGTTCTTCAAAAAACTTAGCTTGTTCGAAATAGGGGTGTAATGTCTGTTCATGTGCTTCTGCACCAAAGGTAGCGTTCTTACCAGTATTGCAGTCACGACAGCTCGGCACCAGATTACCTGGATGGACAGAATATGCTGGAAACATCGCTTTCGGCAGGTAATGGTCGAGCGTCGACACATGGCCCAAGTTTCCGCAAAGCGGACACAGGCCCCCAGCTGCGACAAACAAGGCATCATAGATATCTCGCGATGGGCCGGTTACATCAACCATGAACTTAGTATAAAGGTCCATCAATTGCCGTTTACTAAGTTCGCCAACTATCAGTGCATCTGGATTTCCTCGTTGAGCGCGAGGTAGCTTTGTCCAATCCACGATGCGGCTTGCAGCAAAAAAAGCATCATTTGCTTGCTGAACGTTTGTTCGATTGGCCGAATAGTGGTTGCGCAATATATTATTTTCGATGGCGTTAACACACGAATCAAAGGTAGAGATCGGATCGTGCGGCGGAACACCCATACTTCTCACTTGGTCTCTCCATCAGAATCACGGTGAGCCACCATTGCGCGCAGTATCCCTCGTGCTTCATGGCCTAATTGATCGCCATATGCTGCCACTATCTCTTCATAGGTATCGCCCTTAGATACCTCAGATTTCAGTAGTGCGTGATATCCAGACTGAATAACTTCGAGGCCAAACACCTCTCGGGTGAGTGATCCGACATTCTCGCCAAAAGTTTCGATTTGAGGCCTGCTTGCATGCATATGCAGATGGGATCGGGTGATAACATAAGCACAAGAACGTGGAACTTCCTGCAATACAACAGGTGAATGGGTTGCTATGATGGCGACCCCATTTCGATTATATAACAATTCACTCAGTGCCCGCGTGAAGGCGGACAATAGCGGCGGGTGAAGGTGACTCTCTGGTTCGTCCAGTAAGATCAGCGTCTTCTCTTCTACGCGAGCGACTAAGCGAGAAATAGTAAGAAGCACAACTGCATGACCAGAACTCATGCGCTCAACCAATCTGGTCGTGGAGCGCATAAGTGTCTCCCCTCGCATTTCTGAAAGTTTGGAAAGGTCCATCATGGCAAAATTATTATCCGACTCCAGAGTCTTGATCGCACTTAGCCACCGCTTCTGCCGACCGTTATCTGCAAAGCATTCTCCGAGACTGGCAACGCATTCTTCACGGAGTTTCGATAAAGATTTCAGCAAAGTTCCTCCCTCGTCTTCAATGTCTTTGAGGCCAATATAACTATACCGAGTCCCCAAGCCTGGATCAGAATTCTCAGGCGGCGGCCTAAATGGATCGAAGGCGCTAAACGCAACTGAAATTAAGGAACTGAAGTAGTTCTCTGGAATTGGGTCTCGCGAGAACCCTTCATTAATAAAGAATCTAGCATCAGTCGATTCTGGACGGATGATGGCAGAAACCATCTCATTGAGCAGTGTCGTCTTGCCGACGCCATTTCGGCCGATCAGCGCATGAATGTTAGTGCTTGGCTTGGAGCTTGCCTGCACGGCGAAATCCAACTCGATCCCAGCAACTGCTTTTGACTGTGGTCTTGAAAATACGAAGTCATAATCGGTTAGAGGGGCGCCACCAAAAAGTACGCGGCGGAATTGGCCGTCAATAGAACTCAAGCTAACTGAACGGAGCAGCGAGGTTCTAAACACCTCCTCCTGCTGGATGGCTTGCGCGAGCGTGTCATCGAAGACGATATCTCTCAGCCCACGTAGGAAAGACAATCGAGTTCGCTCGGATACATTCGCCAGTACTTCGTAGTATGAAACATCCTGTCCAAGAGAAAAATATTGATCAGACAATGCTGGGAATGGCGATGAAAAAGTCGAGTAAGTGGAAACCGAGGTTGTCTGTCCGAAGAACCCAATTTTCAATGAACCTAGTTCGAAAGGGGTTCCATGTTCATCAAATAGAAGAACCTGGAACATGGTGACAAAGGAATAATCGTTCCAGAGGTCCACTCGTAGATATGCTTTCTCGCGCCCTGCTGTCGGAAAGTGTCCGCCTCGTCTGACAATCTCGAACTGCACGTTCTATTCCATCTGCCGTTAATGTTTCTTCTTATGAATAAGCTTGATGTCCCAGCACTCTCACTTCCGAAATTCAGCAATGCAAAAAATGGCTGATGCAGAT
>JBGSBQ010000196.1:0-6678 GCA_041730475.1 Sphingomonadaceae bacterium | reverse complement strand
GTGAGCAGCGCGCCGCTGCGCGGCCGCCGAAGGAAGCGAAGGAGCCGAAAGAAGCGTATCAGGGCCATGGCCAGATGAGCGAGGCGGATCATCTGCGCGAAGAAAACGCCGTGCTGCGCGAAAAGAATGCTGCGCTGCTGGAGCAGATTACCGATTTGCAGAAGCGTATCTCGGAGTTGATGAGCGCTGCCTGAGGTCGGCTGACTCAGTATGGGTCCCCGCTTGCGCGAGGACGACGTAGCGGCCTGACCGCCTGATCCGGAATTGTTAAAGGACCACCGCCCCATGTTGAAACTTTTGCCCGTTGCGGCTCTGATCAGTGTGTTATCGATGCAGGCGGCGGCGGCCGAGCTGCCGCGCTGGCAGGCTAGCGCCAAGCGCGTGACCATCCTGCGCGATACATGGGGCATCCCCCACGTGTATGGCAAAAGCGATGCGGACGCCGTGTTCGGCCTGATGTATGCGCAGGCCGAGGACGATTTCCGGCGCATCGAGCTGAACTTCATCAATGCCATGGGCCGGCTGGCCGAAGTCGAGGGTGAGGCCGAGCTGTACCGTGACCTGCGGATGAAGCTGTTCATCAACCCGCAACAACTGCAACGCCAGTACCGGGCCAGTCCGGCATGGCTGCAACAGCTGATGGTGGCGTGGGCCGATGGTCTGAACTATTACCTGCATACGCATCCGCAGGTGACACCGCGGCTGCTGACGCATTTTGAGCCGTGGATGGCGCTTAGTTTCAGTGAGGGCAGTATCGGCGGCGATATCGAATCGGTCGACCTGAAGCAGCTGGAGGCGCTGTACGGTCATGGCGCTGCCTTGCCGGTAACGCTGGCCGGCAGTGACCTGGATCAGGAACCGCGCGGCTCCAACGGTTTTGCCATTGCCCCGGCGCTGAGCCGGAGCGGCCATGCGCTGCTGCTGATTAATCCGCATACCTCGTTCTACTTCCGGCCCGAAGTGCAGGTGCACAGCGAGCAGGGCTTGAACGCCTATGGCGCCGTGACGTGGGGCCAGTTCTTTGTCTATCAGGGCTTTAATGACCGGCTGGGCTGGATGCACACCTCGGGCGGTGGCGATGTCATCGATGAATATCTGGAAACCGTGACCGAGAAAAACGGCCGTTTCTACTACCAGTATGGCAAGCAACAGCGACCACTGAAGGCGGTGGATATCACGCTGCCGTACAAGACGGCCAGCGGCATGGCGCGCAAGGTGGTGCGGGTGTATTACAGCCACCATGGCCCCATTGTGCGGGCGGCGAACGGCAAGTGGATTGCCGTCAAGCTGATGAACGAGCCGCTGAAGGCGCTGACGCAATCGTATCTCCGCACCAAGGCGCGCAATTACGCGGCGTTCTACAAGGCGATGGAACTGCGCACCAATTCGTCGAACAACACGGTGTACGCTGACGCTGATGGCAATATTGCCTACTTCCACGGCAATTTCATTCCCAAGCGTGATCCGCGCTTTGATTTTCGCCGTCCCGTCGATGGCAGCAATCCGGCCACCGAGTGGCAGGGCCTGCATGCGGTGAAGGACACCATCACGCTGTTCAATCCGCGCAGTGGCTGGATCCAGAACACTAATAATTGGCCGTACACGGCAGCCGGCCCGGATAGCCCGAAGCCGGCCGACTACCCGGCGTATATGTCGATGAACCCGGAGAATCCACGCGGCATCCACGCGGTGCGCGTACTGCAAGACCGCAAGGACTTCACGATCGACAGCCTGATTGCGGCGGCCTATGACAGCGCCTTGCCGGCGGTTGAACCGCTGCTGCCGCAGTTGTTTGCTGCGTATGATGCGCTGCCGGCCGAGGACGCGCGGAAGGCGGCGCTGGCGCCGCAGATCGCGGCGTTGCGGGGCTGGGATCTGCGCTTTGGCATCGAGTCGGTGCCGACCTCGGTGGCGATTTACTGGATCCAGGATCTGGTGGCCGCCTATGGGCCGGTGGCCAAGACCAAGGATGTGCTGGTGCTGGATTACCTCGCCACCCAGCTGACGCCGCAACAGCGCCTCGATGCACTGGAACATGCCAGCACCAAACTGGTGGCCGATTTTGGCACGTGGCAGACGCCATGGGGCGAGATCAACCGCTTTCAGCGCCTGACGGGCGATATCGTGCAACCCTTCGATGACAGCAAGCCCAGTCTGCCGGTGGCCTATCCGTCGGCCAACTGGGGTTCGCTGGCGGCGTATGGCATGACGTCCAAGCAGACCACCAAGCGGATTTACGGCGAGCGCGGCAACAGCTTTGTGGCGGCGGTTGAATTTGGCCCGCGCATCAAGGCGCGCAGCATTCTGGCCGGTGGCGAAAGCGGCGATCCAGCCTCGCCACACTTTAACGACCAGGCCGCGATGTACGCACGGGGCGAGTTCAAGGACGTGCTGTTTTATCCGGAAGACGTGGAGAAAAATCTCGAGCGGCGCTATCGTCCCGGCCAATAAGGGGCGTTGCCGCCGGCCCTCTTAGCACCACTCAAGGTTAGACAGTTTGTTGTTCTTGATGTTGCCGTCCTTGTGGCGCACGCTTTTGCGCTTCTTGGGATTTGGCAGGTGGGCTTCGGCCACCAGATGGTGGACCAGGAATTCCCCGGCGCGCTCACCCGCGCGCAGCTTGACCACCAGTCCGTCGGGCGAGACCTTGGGGCGCACGGCACTGACCTTGGTGCCTGCCGTCAGCAACACGCGGCCGTCCTTGGAGACTTTGTAGTAATCGTTGCCGGGCACCGGCTTGGTACCGGCCACGGTCAGCGAGTAGGCAAAGGCGGCCACCAGCACGGCGGCCACAACCAGCAGGATTTCCATAAGATTTGGGCAGAGAGTTAGTCCAGAACTGTCATCTTAGCAAAATCTCCGGCATCCCTATCGGTGAAAAAGCGGGCATTTAGATGGCATCCAAGGCGTTTTGCAGGTCGCGCCGCAGGTCGTCCAGATGTTCGATGCCGACCGAGAGCCGGATCAGGCCGTCGCCGATACCGAGCCGGGCCCGTTGCTCGGCCGGAATGCTGGCGTGCGTCATCAGCGCCGGATGTTCGATCAGGCTTTCCACGCCGCCCAGACTTTCGGCCAGCGCGAATACGGCGCAGCGTTCGAGGAAGCGGCGCGCGCCGGGCAGGTCGGTGGCGAGGTCGATCGAGATGATGCCGCCGTAGCCGTGCATCTGGCGCTGCGCCAGCGCGTGTTGCGGGTGCGAGGCCAGCCCCGGATAGAACACCTGGCGTACCTTGGGCTGTTGTTCCAGCCATTGCGCCAGCGCCAGCGCACTGGCGCAATGGCGCTCCATGCGGATCGCCAGCGTTTTGATGCCGCGCAGCGCCAGAAAGCTGTCGAACGGGCCGGCAATCGCCCCCACCGAATTTTGCAGGAAGGCCAGTTGCTCACGCCACGCCTGCTGGTGCGGCTCGGCCCCGACAATGGCGATGCCGCCGATGATGTCGGAGTGGCCGTTCAGATATTTGGTGGTGGAGTGCACCACGATATCGATCCCGTGTTCCAGCGGCCGCTGCACGATCGGACTGGCGAAGGTGTTGTCGGCGATGCTGAGGATGCCGCGTGCCCGGCACAGGTCGGCAATCGCGCGCAGGTCGGCCAGCTTCAGCATCGGATTGGTCGGTGTTTCGATCCACACCATGCGGGTTTCCGGGCGCAGTGCCGCCAGCAGATTTTCCGGCCGGGTCAGATCGACGTAGCTGAAATCGTGACCGGCGCTGCGCCGCCGCACACGCTCGAACAGGCGGTAGGTGCCGCCGTACATATCGTCGCCGGCGATGATGTGGGAGCCGGCGTCGGCCAGTTCCAGCACGGTCGCGATCGCGGCCAGCCCGGAGGCGAAGGCGAACGCCTGCGCGCCGCCTTCCAGGTCAGCCACGCAGCGTTCCAGCGCCCAGCGGGTCGGATTGTGCGAACGGCCATAGTCCAGCCCCTTGTGCACGCCCGGGCTGTCCTGCACGTAGGTCGAGGTGGCGTAAATCGGCGGCATGATGGCGCCGGTCGAGGGATCGGGCGCCTGGCCGCCATGGATCACGCGGGTGGCAAGATGGGCACGGGCTGGGGTGTCGTCGGAGTGGCTCACGGTAGTGTCCTGCGCAAGTGGTTGAGAAGGTCGAAGCGGGTAATCAGGCCATAAAAGGTGTCGGTGTCGGCGATCACGGCCGTCAGGCCGCGCTCCAGCGTGCTGCGCAGCGCGGCCATCCCGGCGGCGGGGAGCAGGGTTTCCAGCCGGGCCGTCATGGTCTGGCCGACCGGCGTACTGAAGCGTTCGGCATGACCGTCAACCTGCAGCAGCAGGTCGGATTCGTCGATGATACCGACCAGCTTGCCTTGCGCCAGCACCGGTAGTTGCGCCAGATCGGCACTGCGCATGCGGTTGAAGGCGAGCAGCAGCGAGTCGTCGGGGCTCACGCTGTCGACTTCGCCGGCATCGTGGCGGCGCCCGATCAGGTCGCGCAAATCGTGCAGGGCTGGGCGCTGCAGCAAGCCTTGATCGTGCATCCAGCCGTCGTGGTAGACCTTGGACAGGTAGCGGGTGCCGGTGTCGCAGACAAAGCTGACGACCCGTTTCGGCGTCGTCTGGGCGCGGCAGTAGCGTAGCGCGGCGGCCAGCAGCGTGCCGGTCGAGGAGCCACCGAGAATGCCCTCGGCCCGCAGCAGGGCGCGGGCGCTGTCGAAACTATCCTGATCGCTGATGGTGTAAGCATGGCGCACGCCGCTCAGGTCGGCGATCGCCGGGAGGAAGTCTTCGCCTATGCCTTCCACGGCCCATGCGCCGCTGGTGTCGGACAGCTGGCCCGTGTTCACGTACTCGGCCAGGATCGAACCCTGTGGATCGGCCAGCACGAATTCCAGCTCCGGCGCGACCCGGCGGAAATAGCGGGTCAGCCCGGTCAGCGTGCCGGACGAGCCCACGCCGACCACGATGGCATCGAGCGCGTGGCCGGTCTGCTGCCAGATTTCGGGGCCGGTGGTGGTTTCGTGTGCCAGCGGATTGGCCGGGTTGTTGAACTGGTCGGCGAAGAAGGCGCCCGGGAGCTCGGCCGCCAGCCGGGCCGCATAGTCCTGGTAATACGCCGGATGGCCTTTGCCGACATCGGAGCGGGTGGTGCGCACGTCGGCGCCGAGCGCCTTCAGGTGCAGCACTTTCTCGGTCGACATCTTGTCCGGCACCACCAGCAGTACGCGGTAGCCCTTGATGCGGCCTACCAGAGCCAGCCCGAGCCCGGTATTGCCGGCCGTGGCCTCGACGATGGTGCCGCCAGGTTGTAGCCGGCCGTCGGCTTCGGCCGCTTCGATGATGGACAGGCCGATGCGATCCTTGATCGAACCGCCGGGGTTTTGTGATTCCAGCTTTAGGAACAGCTGGCACGGGCCGGTATCGAGGCGGGTGACCTCGACCAGCGGTGTGTTGCCTATTAGGGTGAAGAGCGCGGGGGTAGACATAAGGCCTCCTGGCTGCTTAGCGGCGCGGCCAGTATGCGCTTTTTTGGGCGGGCACGGTTTATAATCCCGCACTTCCCAAGGTGATATGCGAAGGCTGCAGTGGCAAAACTTTACTTCCGATATTCCGCGATGAACGCGGGTAAATCCACCGCCATGTTGCAAGTGGCGCACAACTACGAAGAACAGGGCCAGCAGGTGCGCCTGTTCACGGCGGCGATCGACAACCGTTATGGCGTCGGCAAGGTGACCTCGCGTCTGGGCCCGCAGCGCCAGACCGAAGTGTTCGACCCGGACACCAATTTCCTCGACGTGATCGACCAGAAAATCGCCTGCCTGCTGATCGATGAGGCCCAGTTCCTCACCACCGCCCAAGTCCAGCAACTGCACCAACTGGCCCAGGTGCGCGGCATTCCCGTCATCAGCTACGGCCTGCGCACCGATTTCCGTGGCCACCCTTTCCCCGGTTCGGCCTACCTGCTGGCACTGGCCGATGATATCGAAGAGCTGAAGAATATCTGCACTTGCGGCAAGAAAGCGACGATGAATATTCGCGTCGATGAGCATGGCAAGCGGCTCAAGGAAGGCGAGCAGATCAGCATCGGCGGCAATGAAAGCTACCGTCAGGCCTGCGGCCGCTGCTTCTACGGCGATTGAGCTCAGGCGCACGCGGCGCGCGGTATGATGGCGGCCAGGGAGAATGCAGCATGGACAAGGTGTGACCGGCCTGATTGAATGCACGACATTGGCGCCGGACTGGCTGTGCCGGCATGGCGCGCTGTTGCTGTATCTGCTGCCGTCGGTGCTGCTGGCGCTGGTGATCCGCGCCCTGTCGGCGCGCCATCCGTTTTTCTTTTTGTTCACGCTGGCAGGCACCATCTGCCATGAACTGGCCCATTTTATCGTTGGCGCGCTGACCTGGGCGGGGCCGGCCGCGTTCACGGTGATCCCGCGCGGGGTGGGGCAGGGCTGGGAGCTGGGATCGGTCAAGCTGACCCGGGTACGCTGGTACAACGCCGCGCCGACTGCACTGGCGCCGTTGCTGGTGGTGCTGTTGCCGTTTCTGGTGGCGGCGTGGCGCACCCGCAGCGGCCTGCAGTTTGGCAGCATCGACGTGGCGCTGGCGTTTGCTGTGGCGCCCCAGTTTCTGGCGTGCTGGCCGTCCAAGGTCGACTGGCAAATCGCGCTGCGTTCCTGGCCCTACCTGCTGATCTTGCTCGCGCTGTGGTGGCTGCTGGC
>JBGSBQ010000195.1:0-6704 GCA_041730475.1 Sphingomonadaceae bacterium | reverse complement strand
GCTTCTTCATCAGCTGATACACGCAACGCGGGTGTTCCAGCGTCGGGTCTATCTTGGCAAAGACATCTTCACCGATTTCGTAGTTAAAGCTGCTCTTGTCGGTGTATTTGACGGCCTTTTCATCGTAGCCGGAATACAGGCCGTCATTGAACGCGAAGTCTTCGCGCACGATGAAGGGCAAGTCGGTGTAGTTGCGCACGTACTCGTGCTGGATCTTGTCGTTGGTGAGCAGGTAGTTGATCACTGCGCCCAGGAACACGATGTCCGAGCCGGTGCGCGTGGCGACGTAGTAATCGGCCACGGAGGCAGTACGGGTAAAGCGCGGGTCGACCACGATCAGCTTGGCGCCGCGATGCGCCTTCGCTTCGGTAACCCATTTAAAACCGCAAGGGTGAGCTTCAGCGGCATTGCCGCCCATGACCAGGATCACATCCGCATTCTTGATGTCGACCCAATGATTCGTCATCGCACCACGTCCAAATGTCGAGGCAAGACCTGCCACCGTTGGACCGTGTCATACGCGTGCTTGATTATCGAAGGCCAGCATGCCCAGACTGCGCATGGTTTTGTGGGTCAGGTAACCGACTTCGTTGGTCGCCGCCGACGCGCACAGCATGCCGGTCGAGGTCCAGCGATTGACCGTCTTGCCGTCCGCCGTCTTTTCGATGAAATTGGCGTCGCGATCGGCCTTCATCAGTTTGGCGATCCGGGTCAGCGCGTCATCCCACGAAATCTTGCTCCATTCGGTGGCGCCGGGCGCGCGGTATTCCGGCTCCAGCAGGCGGTTCGGCGAATGGATGAAGTCGATCAGGCTGGCGCCTTTCGGGCACAGCGTGCCGCGGTTGACCGGGTGGTCGGCGTCGCCTTCAATGTGGATGATGCTGGCCTTGGCGTTTTTGGCGCCGTCACCCAGGCCGTACATCAGAATGCCGCAACCGACGGAGCAGTAGGGGCAGGTATTGCGGGTTTCGGTACTGCGCGCCAGCTTGTATTGCCGGACCTCGGCCATGGCCGTGCCGGGCGTCAAGCCCAGCAGCGCGATACTCGAACCCGCGATGGTCGCACCAGTTACCCGAAGGAACTGGCGCCGTGACATCTGGTTCATAGGTAAGCCTCTCGAACGATGAAAAGACCTACTGAGTGTAGCACCACGAAAATGAATGTGAATTAATTGTTCTGTATCAATTGTTGCTTTCGCGCCAGTGCAACAATCGCGGAGACGACAGGCTTTTATACGCCAGTGGCGGATAAATTGGCGGATAATTCATGATATTCATCGAAACGCCGCAGTTTATGCAGTCGATTGACGGATGGCTTGCGGATGATGCTTTGCAATTATTACAGCAAACATTGCTGGACAATCCCGAGACAGGCGCGTTGCTCAGGGGGGGCGGTGGTATCAGAAAATAAGAATGCCGTTACCCGGTCGCGGAAAAAGCGGCGGCGCCCGCGTGATTTATTTGTATAAAAGGGTGGATGATCAGATTTATTTGTTGCTGGCGTATTCGAAGGTTGTCAGTGATGACCTGACCGCACGTCAGACGCGAGTATTAAGAGATTTGGCCAAGCAACTGATGAATGAATAAAGCAGTAGGAGGAAGTACATGGAAGACGCACTATTTCGAAATTTAGTCGTGAGCATCAAGCAGGCCGTCGCAATAGAACAGGGTAGCGCAAAAGCCGCCCGCTTGACTGTCGTTGAAAAGGCGCCTCATATCGATGCCAAAGCGGTTCGGGAACGAACCGGTTTATCTCAGGCGGACTTTGCACTGGTCATGAACGTGAGCGTGAAGACCCTGCAAAACTGGGAGCAGCGGAGACGTGCTCCCACCGGACCCGCTGTGACCCTGTTGCGAATTGTTGAACGGGTACCGGAATTGGCACTTCGGGCGCTCAATGATGAGTGCTAGTCGGTAGCTGCAACCGTCAGTGTCGGTAACACGCTGCAAGAAGTCGATAATCGTAAAAGTGACTGCCAGTTGCGATCCGGGCGCTATTGCAAGCCGGTTTGAAGTCGGTTTCTCGTTCGTTGTGCAGCATCCGCACCAGCAACCGGCCGTCGGCATGGGCGTACAGGTCCCACTGGATGTTGGCGGCCATCGGCGCCACCTGCTCGCCGCGCCACGCGCTGCTGGCATAGCTGAATGGCGTACCGCGCGGCAGGGCGCTGGCGGCGCCGGGGATGCCGAGCAGGGCGGCCAGCGGAATCACCGTTTCGGCGTGGGCGAAGCGCAGCTTGGCGGCGTGGCCGCGCTGGCCAGCGGCGATGGCCTCGGCTTCGGCGAAAAAGTCGTCGAGCAGCGTTTGCGCCATGCGGTAGTTGATGCCGTCCGTTTCGGCAATGCCGGGCCCCTTGCTGTAGAAGGCGATGGCATCTTCGGCGGCGGCAAACACGGCCGCCTGCGGCGCAGGCAGGTAGGCGCTGAAGTCGGCGCTGACCTCGTCCGGCATGTCGGCGGCGGCGGCGTACAGTTCATACAAGGCCAGCGCGGCGTCCAGCGCGGAGCCGATGACTTCCTCGCCGTCGCCATTGAGCGTGACCGTGAACTGGCCATCGTTGCTGGTGTGGCGCATGCTGCCATCGTTGGCGGCGCGGTAGCGGCCCTGACCCAGTGCGGCGATGAATTCGGGCTTGAAGATTAATCCCAGCACTGCCTGCGCCGCGTCAGCGAGTTGTGGCTGCGCCAGCACCGCGGCGTTGGCGGCGCGCAGTTCCGGGCTTTTCAGCCATTGCTGGTAGGACTGGCTGCGCTGGAAGGTCTGGTACAGCGGATCGGCTGGATCGCTGACGCTGTCCTGCGGCGCACCCAGTTTGTGAAAGTACAGCAGGTAGCGGTCGGTTCCTGCCGTACGGCTGCTGTGATCCTGCTCCGCACGCGGCGCCAGCGAAGGCGGGTAGACCACGCTGGCGGCCAACTCCGGCTGCTGGGCGATCAGCGACTGGGCAAAGAAATAGCCACTATCGACCGCCCGGTCCTTGCCCGAGGTGAGCACCACGATCTGGCGGGGCGCTTGCTGCAGACTGCTGAACAAGTCCGGCAATCGCTGGCGCAGGCGCTGTGCCAGTTGCGTATGTTCGCGGATGCCGAGTTGCGTTTCGTTGCCATAGCCGGGCTTGCGGATGCCCTTCACGCCATAGCCCAGCAGCGCATTGGCGCGCATCATTTGCGCGATGTCTGGCCCCAGCCTGGCACCCAGCGGCGTCAGCGCGTGCGCTTGCTCGGCCTGTTGCCACAGCCGGTACAGAGCCAGATCGGACTTCATGCTGCTCAAGCCACGCGAACCATGCCGCGCCAGCATCTGTGTGTGGACCGCCCGATAGCCGGGCGGCGGCGCGGCATAGCTGGCGACGGCTTGCTGCGGCTGATACGGCGTCTTGGTGCCGTAATAGTGCGGCTGCGCGGTGGCCATGCCGGCGCTTAGCGCGCACAGCACGGCAGTAGCGATGGAGCGGCGTGTGATCATGCTCAGAAGTCTACCCGCACATTCAGGCTGGCGGTGCGCGGTGCGCCGACGTTCAGGTAGTTCTCCTGATAGATGGTCCAGTACTGGCGGTTGGCCAGATTCGAGATGTTGGCGCGCAGGCTGACCATTTTGCCGGCGATGCGCGAGCGGTAATTCAGGCCCGCGTCGAACAGCGTCACGCCGGACAGCGCGTGGACGTTGGCGGCGTCCATCGACAATTCGCCGAGGTACTGGGAGCCGGCGTGCAGCGCCAGTCCGGGCAGCGCGTCGGGACGCCAGGTCGTCTGCACCGAGGCCTGACGGCGCGGCGCAGCGACGGCGCGCTTGCCGCTGTAACCCACGGCCGCATCCTGCAGCGTGGCGTCGAGCAGCATGATGCCGCCTTCAACCGACAGGTTCTTCGCGGCCTGCACCACGGTGTTGAACTCCAGCCCCTGATAGCGGGTCTGGCCGTCGGCCACGAAGACGTTGGCGGCATTGGTGTACTGGGCGCCGCGTTCGATGCGGAACAATGCCGCGCTGGCGTTCCAGAAGCTGCGCTCAGTCTTGATGCCGACTTCCGACTGCTTGCTCTTCAGCGGGGCGAAGGTCTGGTTGGCGTTGGCGGCCGAGGTCGGGGCGCTGGCGGCCTGCTCCAGCGCTTCAACATAGCTGCCGTAGACGGTGGTACTGGCGGCCGGCTTGTACATCAGCGCGATGGTTGGCGTGGTCTTGTTGGCCGGGTAGGCTGCTGCCACGGTGGCCTTGGTGGTGTAGGCAGTTTCCTTGAACTGGGTGTAGCGCACGCCGGCCAGCAGCGACCAGTCGGCGCTCAGCTTGACGGTGTCGCTGGCGAAGGCGGCGTCCTGGCGGGTACGCTCGTCGACATAGGTGCCGCCGCTGTAGTTGATGCCATACACGTTGATGATGGTTGGCGCGTACAGGTTGCCGGTGCCGAGGTAGGTCTTGGGCGTGACTACCGACGAAGTCGACACGAGGTTCTGCGACATCAGGCCAGCCACCAGTTCATGCTGCACGGTGCCGGTACTGAAGGTGCCGCTGACGCTGGCCTGCACCTGATCGAAGTGGTAGCCATGCAGTTCGGAGGTGACGCGGTCCTTGTAGTCGCCCTTGTCGCTGGTGATGTAGTACTGGTCCTTCTTGTAGACGCGGGTCGAGTCGGACACGCGATAGGAGGCGTTGACGGTCCACTCGGGCGCCAGACGGTATTCGATGCCGGTGGTGGACAGCGTGTATTCGACGTCGCTGCCGGCGCCGATGCTGTTCAACTTGCTCTCGCCATCGATGGTGCGTGGCAGTGCGTAGGACGGTGAAATCACGACGTCGGTGCCGCCGACGGTGCGGCGGCGCTGGTAGATGGTGTCATACGACAGCGCCAGGTCGCGATTCAGACGCCAGTCCAGATTCAGGCCAGCGGCGCTGCGCTTGATCGAGCCGCTTTCGGCGGCCAGATTGCCATCTTCGTGCAGCAGGTTGAGGCGATAGCCAAAACTACCTTCCTCGCCAAGACGGCCACCGGTGTCGATATGTTCCTTGATCGCGCCACCCTGCTGATAGCCCAGCGCCGCGCTGAAGCTGCGCTCCGTGGTAGGCCGCTTGCTGACATAGTTGACGATGCCGCCCGGCGAACCGAAGCCGTACATAAAGCCGGACAGGCCTTTCAGCACTTCCACGCTCTCGAACATTTCGAGCGGCATTTCGGTGCCGCGGTTGATGTTGGCGAGGCCGTCGATTTTGTAGCCGTTCAGGTCATCGAGGCGCAAGCCGCGCATCTGGATGGTGGCCGGGTGGGTGCTGATTGGTGGGCTGATGGCAGTCACCGAGGCATCGTACTTCAGCACTTCGGAGATGCTGGTGGCCAGACGGTCTTCAATTTCATCACTGCTGACGGCCTTGGTGGAAAATGGCGTGTCGAGTTCCGAACGGCGTCCGAGAGCACCGCCGCTGACGTTATCGCCCAGCTTTTTCTTTTCAACCGTGGCCTTGATGACGACCTTGGACAGCAGGCCGTCGCTGCCGTCTTCATCGGCCAGCGCAGCGGGGGCATGCAGCGCGGCAGCGCACAGGCCGGCAGCAGCGAGGGCCTGGGTCAGGCGAGTAGGGCGGGGGAGATGGGTGATACGGTGAGCTTGGAACATGATGGTCAGAGTCGATGGGATTGCAGCAGCCCGAATTATGGAAGCTGCAATCTTATCGAGTCGATATGACCGCCGTATGACCTGCGCTCAGTCCTTGGGCTTGTCGCCAGTGAGCATTGCAGCGACCAGATTCTCGCGATGCTGCCAGCTGGTGAAGATCACGCCGCTCAGGTGCAGCGCCACCATGCACAGCAACAGCCAGCCTAGCGTGACGTGGATGTTGACCGGCCACGCATAACCCCACAGTAGCTCGGTGCCGAGGCTCCAGCCGGTCACGCCCAGCAAGGCCACGCAACTGAGCAAGCCCAGTACCATCCAGCCGCCGAGCGGATTGTGGCCCAGATAGCGCGGCGCGCGGCCTTGCAGCACCAGCCGCAGGTAGGCCAGTGTGGCGCCGCCGCCGCGCACGAACTGTGTGAAGCGTGCATACGAGTTGCCCAGCCAGCCCCACAGCACGCGCAGGCTGACGATGGCCGCCGCGCCGTAGCCAAAGTATTCGTGGGCCGGACCGGTCTGGCTACGGGTCAGCCAGGCCGCCGTGATACAGCCGACCAGCGACCAGTGCAACAGCCGCACCGGCCAGTCCCAGACCCGTTGTTTATTCTTCGACACGGGCGAAGGTGACCGGATCAAAGAAGGCTTCGACGCGTTTGCCCTTCGGGTCCTTGGCATACACTTCGTAGCAGGAGGTAGTCGCTTCCATGCGGCGAATGACCCAGCCTTCGGCGGTCAGCTTCTTGGCCAGTTCTTCGTGCGACTTCCATTCCGATTTCGGCTGCTTGGTGCATTTCACGTCGCCATGGGCAGCGGCGCCGCCAGCGGCCAGTGCCAGCAGCAGCGGCAGGATCAGACGATTCATCGAGGTCATGGTGTTTCCTTTCAGGTTCAGTTTCAGCTTCAGGTAATGGCCCAGCGGCGCAATAGATTATGGTAGATGCCGGTCAGCTTGACCAGCTCCCGGTTGTCGCCGTTGAGGTGGTGGGTAAGTTGTTGAATCGACTGATCGAGGTCGAACAGCAGGCTGCGTTCGCCCTCGTCGCCGACCAGGCTTTCGATCCAGAAGAAGGCGGCGATGAGCGCGCCGGCGGTGACCGGCGTCAC
>JBGSBQ010000194.1:0-6711 GCA_041730475.1 Sphingomonadaceae bacterium | reverse complement strand
GTGGGTATAGCATACAAAGTGTTTGAAGATCAAGCAGGAGTACTAAATAACTTAAAAGTTAGAACTAACTACGGTATTACTGGTAACCAAGAGTTTGCTGTTAACTCTGCTCTAGCAGTTTCATCTAATGGATCGAACACGGCGCTGGCCACGGCGGCCGGGTCGCCACTCAGCTTGGGTGAGTAGATCACCAGAATACCGTCGATCTGCGGATCATGGGCGCAGGCCTGAATTGCGGCGGCATAGTGTTCCGGGCTGGCGTCTTCGGACAGGTCGAGCAGGTTGCACAGCGTGGCGTGTGGCCCCAGTTGCGGCGCCAGTGCGGCCGCGCGCTCGGCCGCCAGCGGCGCTAGTTGCAGCCCCAGTTCACCGATCCAGTCGGCCGCCAGCACGCCGGGGCCGCCGCCATTGGTGACGATGGCCAGGCGGGGCCCGACCGGGCGGTAACGCGAGGCCAGACACTTGGCCGCCGAGAACAGCTGCACAAACGATTTCACGCGCACCGCGCCGGTACGGCGCAGCGCAGCGTCGAACACGTCGTCGCTGGCGACGAT
The DNA here is from genome assembly GCA_041730475.1 of Sphingomonadaceae bacterium. GTDB lineage: Bacteria > Pseudomonadota > Gammaproteobacteria > Burkholderiales > Burkholderiaceae_D > Rugamonas. The sequence continues at coordinate 6,157 of JBGSBQ010000194.1, read as the reverse complement.
GCTGCCGGAATGGGTCAGCGCCGCCTGCGAGGCGTTGCCGGCATTGCCGGCTTTCAGCACCACCACGGGCTTGGTATTGGCGGCGCCGCGCAGCGCCGACAGGAAGCGGCGCGCGTTGGTGATGCCTTCCATGTAGATGACGATCGACTGGGTGGCCGGATCGGTGGCCAGAAAGTCCAGCGTCTGCGCCAGATCGACCGCCGTATTCGGGCCCAGTGACACCACGGTGGAGAAACCGACCGCATTCTTGTCGCCCCAGTCGAGGATGGCCGCCGTCAGCGCGCCCGATTGCGAGATCAGCGCCAGACTGCCCGGCTGGGCCAGCTGGCCGGCCACGCTGGCGTTGATGTGCAGCCGTGGGCGCTGGTAGCCGAGGCAGTTCGGCCCCAGCAGGTGGATGCCATGCTTGCGGGCGATCGCGTGCAGTTCCTTGGCCAGCGCCGGCGCGATGCCGGCCGACAGCACCAGTGCGGCGCGGCACTGGATACGGCCCGCCACTTCCAGCGCAAACGCCACTTCGTCCTCCGGCAGCGCGATCACGGCCAGGTCGGCGCGCGAATGGGCCAGGTCGGCCAGTGTGCCGCTCATGCCGACGTCCAGATAGCTGATCGGACCGCTGAAGCCGCCCTGTTCGAGCTGGGTGCGGATCGCGCGGCCATAGCTGCTCTGGGATTCCGGCTGGTCCGCCTTGCCGGCGAAGACCACCATCGATTGCGGGGAAAACAGGGGGGTGAGGTAGTGCGCGTCCATCGTTGCCTTGCGAAGTAGGGGCGAAACAGGGGGTTAGCTGTCGAGATCGAGCAGCACTTTCAGATGCGCGGCGACACTGCGTGCCAGAGAGGATAATTCATATCCGCCTTCCAGGCAGGAGACAATGCGGCCGTGGGCGTGGCGTTGTGCTACCGCCACAATTTGCCGCGTCAGCCACGCGTAGTCGGCTTCCACCAGACCGAGGTTGCCCATGTCATCTTCGCGGTGGCCGTCGAAGCCGGCCGAAATGACGATCAGCTGCGGCTGAAACTTGTCCAGCGCCGGCAGCCAGCGTTCGGTCACGGCGGCGCGCATCAGCTCGCCGCCTGAGCGGGCCGGCAGCGCCACGTTGACCATGTTGGCGCCACGCGGCACGTTGCCGCAGAACGGGTACAGCTTGTCTTCAAAGATCGAGCACATCAGCACGCGCTCGTCATCGCGCAGGATGTCCTCGCTGCCGTTGCCGTGGTGGACGTCGAAATCGATCAGCGCCACCCGCTCCAGTCCGTGCACATTGAGGGCGTGGCGGATGGCGACGGCAGCATTGTTGAAGAAGCAGAAACCACCGGCGGCCGCGTATTCGGCATGGTGGCCGGGCGGGCGCACATTGCAGAAGGCGAACGGGGCGCCGCCGCCCAGCACCAGATCGGTGGCCAGCACCGCCGCCCCGGCTGCGCGCCGCGCGGCCTGATAGGTGAACGGATTCATGCTGGTGTCGGGATCGACCTGCGCCGTGCCCGTCACCGGCGATAGCGCGGCGATGGTGTGGATGTACAGCGTAGCGTGGGCTTGCCCCAGCTGCGCTTCGGTGGCCAGCGGCGCATCGTAGGGCTGCATAAAGTCGAGCAGGCCCTTCATCAGCAGCAGGTCGTGGATGGCCCCGATGCGCTCCGGAGCTTCCGGATGCTGGGGTCCCATGTCATGTTTCAGACAGTCGGGGTGGGAGATATAGGCGGGCAGCATGAATTGAGCTTACTGACCGGCGTCTACAAAATCCCTGATCCAGATCAAATTTGTGCGCAGGCGGCCGGCATCGGGGCGGCCAGCAGCCTGGCAATCATGGCATCGCATGCCGCGCGACAGACCGTTGCGCGCAGTTGCGTTCCCTCGGGCAGGAACACCTGTTTCTATTGATAGCCTGCAGCGCTGAGTAAAACTGCCCCAGCACCGTAGCGCCACCGTGAGCCGGCGCCGACCCACGGATTTATTCTGCATTCAGGCTGCGCGCGGGCGGTGTGCACGACCAACCGTGCTACATTACGGCTTATGCTTCCTACTCAATTTGCCATGAATTCAAACGTGGCCCGCAGCGCCTCCCTGTTGCGCTACAGCGTGGTGCATGAAACCCGCTACACCTACCAGAGCATGGTCACCCTGTCGCAGCAATTGCTGCACATGGCGCCACGCTGCTTTGCCATGCAACAGACCGAAGCGCACCACTTGCTGATCGATCCCGGCGTTGATGAAGGTACGGACGGCGTCGATTTCTTCGGCAACGCGACCCGCCGCTTTACCGTGACCACGCCGCACAAGGTGTTACGGGTGCGGGCCGAGTCGACCATTGCGCTGGCGCCGCGTCCGGGGCTGGAGCGGCTGGCCGCGTCGCCGCCCTGGGAAAGCGTGCGCGACACGGTGCAGCAGTCGCGCCTGCCGGCGATGCTGGATGCCTGTAGCTATCTGTACGAATCGCCCCATGTGCGCTGGAATGCGGCGCTGCAACAGTATGCGCGGCTGAGCTTCCCCAAGGGCCGGCCGCTGCTGGATGCTGCCATGGATTTCACCCAGCGCATCTTCGACGATTTTGAATTCGACAGCGACGCCACCGAGATCGCCACGCCGCTGGAACAGGTGCTGGCGGGGCGGCGCGGCGTGTGTCAGGATTTTGCCCAGATCATGATCGGCGGCCTGCGCAGTCTCGGCTTGCCGGCCCGCTATGTCAGCGGCTACATCCAGACTCATCCACCGGAAGGCCAGCCGCGCATGATAGGCGCCGATGCCTCGCACGCCTGGGTGGCAGTGTTTTGCCCGGTGCTGGGCTGGGTTGATTTCGACCCGACCAACCAGTGCCTGGTGCAGCGCGAGCACCTGACGCTGGGCTGGGGCCGCGATTTCAGCGACGTCACACCGCTGCGCGGCGTGGTGCTGGGCGGCGGTGCGCACGAATTGCAGGTCAACGTCACGGTGACGCCGCTGTCCTGAGCGATGTCGGTGCGGCCTGCACCAAAATAGCGCGTGACGGGCGGGGGCGGACGTGCTGGACGGCGGCGATGGCCAACGTGGTGCTCTAGCCAATGGCATAGATCCTGCTTGCTTGGCTGAGTCTCCCCCTCACTCATCCAAAGGCCCCCGCATGGCAATCCGAGTCGCGCTGCACCATAAAACCAGCTACCGCTACGATCGCCTGGTTGCGTTATCGCCCCATGAAGTGCGCCTGCGTCCGGCGCCCCATGCGCGCACGCCGATACTGTCGTATTCGCTGACCGTTAACCCGGAACAGCATTTCATCAACTGGCAGCAAGATCCATACGGCAACTACATTGGCCGTTTCGTGTTCCCCGAGAAGTCCGACCGGCTCGAATTCACCGTCGATCTGGTGGCCGACATGACGGTCATCAATCCGTTTGACTTCTTTGTTGAGAAGTATGCCGAGACCTTCCCGTTCGCCTATCCGGCCCAGCTGAAGGCCGAACTCGGCCCCTATCTGCAGAATGAGGAGCCGGGCCCGCTGCGCCAGCAGTGGGTGGCCGACATGCGGCGCGAACTGCTGAAGGATGGCATGGGCACCAACGATTTTCTGGTCGCCATCAACCAGCGCCTGCAGGGGGATATTTCCTACCAGCTGCGCATGGAGCCGGGCGTGCAGACGCCGGAACAGACGCTGGACCTGCGCGCCGGTTCCTGCCGCGACAGCGGCTGGCTGCTGGTGCAGATTTTGCGCGACATGGGACTGGCGGCACGCTTTGTGTCCGGCTACCTGATCCAGCTGCGCGCCGATCAGGAAGCGCTCGACGGCCCTAGCGGTACCACGGTCGACTTCACCGACCTGCACGCGTGGGCCGAGGTGTATGTGCCGGGCGCCGGCTGGATCGGCCTCGATCCGACCTCGGGCATGCTGGCCAGCGAAGGCCATATCCCGCTGGCCTGTACCGCCTTGCCGTCGTCGGCCGCGCCGGTCAGCGGCTATACCGACGAAGCCGAGGTGGTGTTTGACCACGTCATGACGATTACCCGCATCCATGAAGATCCGCGCGTGACCAAGCCGTATTCGGATGCCGACTGGCACAAGATCGACCTGCTGGGCGAGCAGGTGGATACTGACCTGAAGCGTCAGGACGTGCGCCTGACGCAGGGGGGCGAGCCGACCTTTGTATCGATCGACGACATGGATGGTGCGCAATGGAACACCGAAGCCCATGGCGACGACAAGCGCCGTCTGGCTGGCGACCTGATGCACCGGCTGAAGAACCACTTCGCACCCGGCGGCATGCTGCACTACGGTCAGGGCAAGTGGTATCCGGGCGAACCGCTGCCGCGCTGGGCGCTGAACATCTATTGGCGCGTCGACGGCCAGCCGATGTGGCTGGACGCCAGCCTGTTCTCCGATGAAAAAGTCAACGATGGCTATGGCCCGGAAGAGGCCGAGCGCTTTGCCGCCGCGCTGGCGCGGGCGCTGCGCCTGCCGGCCGACAGCCATCTGCCAGCCTATGAAGACGTGTTGCAACAGGCCCAGCGCGAGCAGGCGCTGCCCGTCAATCTCGATCCGCTGAAGGCCAAGCTGGCCGACAGCGACGAGCGGCGCCGGCTGGCGCGTCTGCTGCAAACGGGGCTGGGCGCGGTGGTTGGCTATGTGCTGCCGCTGAAGCCGGAAGAACCGGACCCGGCGATCGCAATCGGCACCCTGTGGCGCACCTCGCCATGGCCGCTGAAGCGCGAACACCTGTACCTGCTGGACGGCGATTCGCCGATGGGCCTGCGGCTGCCGCTGAATGCGCTGCCGTGGGTCATGCCGGAAGAGGCAGAGCCGGTCTTCGACCGCGATCCGTTCGCACCACGCGAGGCGCTGGCCGCGCCGCGCCGCGACAAGCGTCCGGTGCTGGGCGTGGCGGCCAGTGCCAAGGCGGCCCCGGCCGCCAAGAGCGGCGCCAAGCCGGCCCCGCGCGACGTCATCCACACGGCGCTGTGCGTGCAGGTGCGCGCTGGCCGTCTGCATGTATTCATGCCGCCGCTGACCCGGGTCGAAGATTATCTGGCGCTGGTGGCTGCCGTGGAAAGCACGGCCGCGCTGCTGAAGCTGAAGCTGTGGATGGAAGGCTATCCGCCACCGCGCGACCCGCGCATCAAGCTGCTGTCGGTGACGCCCGATCCGGGCGTGATCGAGGTCAACATCCATCCGGCGGCCAGCTGGAAGGAGCTGGTCTACAACATGTCGACGCTGTACGAGGAGGCCCGCTTGTGCCGCCTCGGCACGGAAAAATTCATGGTCGATGGCCGCCATACGGGCACCGGCGGCGGCAACCATGCGACCTTGGGCGGCGCCACCGCCGAGGACAGCCCGCTGCTGCGCCGGCCGGACCTGCTGAAAAGCCTGATCACCTACTGGCAAAACCACCCGTCGCTGTCGTATCTGTTCTCCGGCACCTTTATCGGCCCGACCAGTCAGGCGCCGCGCGTCGACGAAGCGCGCGACGACAATCTGTACGAACTGGCGATCGCATTCCAGCAGATGGACCAGATCCTGCCGACCATGCATCCGGGCGATAAGCCATGGATGGTCGACCGCCTGCTGCGCAACCTGCTGGTCGACCTGACCGGCAATACCCACCGCTCCGAATTTTCGATCGACAAGCTGTATTCGCCTGACGGCCCGACCGGCCGCCTCGGTCTGGTCGAATTCCGCGCCTTTGAAATGCCGCCGCATGAGCGCATGAGCTTGCTGCAAATGCTGTTGCTGCGGGCGCTGGTGGCACGCTTCTGGCGCCAGCCGTATCAGGCCAAGCTGGTGCACTGGGGCACGGCGCTGCACGACCGCTGGATGCTGCCGCACGTGGTGGCGCAAGATATCCGCGACGTCGCGCGCGACCTGCGCGAAGCGGGTTATGCGTTTGAAGACCACTGGTTCGACCCCTTCATCGAATTCCGCTTCCCGCGTTACGGCACCGTCGTGTATCAGGGCGTGGAACTGGAGCTGCGCCAGGCGATCGAACCATGGCATGTGCTGGGTGAGGAAATGAGCGCGGGCGGCACCGCACGCTATGTCGATTCCTCGGTGGAACGCATGCAGCTGCTGGTGCGCGGCCTGACCGATGGCCGCCACGTGGTGGCCTGCAACGGCCGCATGTTGCCGCTGCATCCGACCGGGGTACCGGGCGAGTATGTGGCCGGGGTGCGCTTCCGCGCCTGGAGTCCC
>JBGSBQ010000193.1:0-6713 GCA_041730475.1 Sphingomonadaceae bacterium | reverse complement strand
GCCCGCCCGCACCCGGGCGCGGGCGGCAAAGAACAGCTCCAGCGTGTGCTGGATGGTGGGGAAGGCCAGGTCTTCCCACGGGATCTCGGCTTCGGTGAATAGTTGCACTTCCAGGCTTTCCTCGCCGGGCGCGAAATCGAGGTCGCGCAGCGTGGCCAGGTAGAACATATGGACCTGATGCACGCGCGCCACATTCAGCAGCGAGAACAGCGGCCCCAGTTCGATATTCGCACCGGCTTCTTCGTGGGTTTCGCGCAGCGCTCCCTCAGACGTGGTTTCATTGTTTTCCATGAAGCCGGCCGGCAGCGTCCAGTAACCATGGCGCGGTTCGATCGCCCGTTTGCACAGCAATACCTGCAGTTCGCCGTCGGCTTCCCAGATAGGGATCGTCCCCAGCACCATTTTCGGGTTCTGGTAATGGATGGTCTCGCACTGGTTGCAGATATAGCGGGGACGGTTATCGCCGGCCGGTATCGCCAGTGCAACCGGGTGCGCGCATTCGGAACAAAATTTCATAACGTGGGCTTCAATCGATATGGTGCAAAGTTAATGCCTACTTTACACCGATTAGCACCGCTGCGGCGCGCCTGCTGGGGAGGAAGACGACGATCTGCCGGGCAAAATTGGCCAATTTCTATATTTATTCGCCCTATCATGCGAGAAGCGGGGATTAATATTGCCTAAACTGGCGATCTGCCCTATAATGATTGCATCAGACGCGGGGTGGAGCAGTCTGGCAGCTCGTCGGGCTCATAACCCGAAGGTCACAGGTTCAAATCCTGTCCCCGCAACCAAATTCGAAACCGTTGATGCCGCAAGGCGTCAGCGGTTTTTTCGTATGGGCGTGCGCAAAGTGGATGAATTAACACAGCCAAGATTGCGGAATTTGACCTGGATCAATTTGCTGACTATTTTAGCGCCCCCAGCCCAGCCAGCGCTGGGCAGCCTGTTAGTCCGATGCTACTCTCGGGCAATCATGCTCCCCAACGGTGCCCGTCAATGGCTAGTAATCACACCCGCTTTATTACCCTGATCACCGTCACCTATATTGCATTGGGTTCGGCCTGGGTATTATTATCCGACCAGTTACTGCCGGTCTACGATCCTGAGATCATGGTTTGGTTGTCGGGCGCCAAGGGCATTTTCTTTGTCGTGTCATCGGCCGCCATCTACGGGCTGGCGATGCGCGCCGTTTCGACCCATGCGCAGGGACCCCAGCAGCCCCTGTTTGATATTGCGGCACGCGGCCTGGTGCCGGTGTCGGCCGGGGCCTGGTATAACTATCCGTTGGCACTGGTGCTGGTAGGCATCATGCTCGTGATCCGCACCCATATGGGGCTGGACGTGGCGTCGCGGCCGCTGATGATACTGTTCATGCTGCCGATACTGGTGAGTGCCATGGTTGGCGGACTGGGCCCGGGCCTGCTGGCGACCGCGATGTCGGCGGTCGGCACCAAACTGCTGGTGGTGCAGCCCCTGTACAGCGGGCACTTCAACGATATGCACGATCTGACCCAATGGGTCATGCTGATCGTGAACGGTAGCGTGGTCAGTGGCCTTAGCGAGTTCATGCGCAGTGCCATCCGCAAGGGTAATGCCGACCGCAATTTGCTCAGCGGTATTATCAGCGGCACGTCGGACGCCGTGTTCGTCAAGGATCTGGACGGCCGCTATCTGCTGGTTAACGAAGCGACGGTGGCTTTCCTCGGCCGCCCGGCCAGCGACATCCTCGGGCACAGCGATGCCGAATTGTTCCCGGCGCCCACGGCCGGTGCCGTGATCCAGCAGGACCGGATGGTCATGGCCAGCGGCCGCACCCAGACCTTTGAGGAGCCGGTGACGCTGCATAGCGGCCGGCAGGCGCTGTTCCTGTCGACCAAGGGGCCGATCTTCGATACGCATGGCCTGCCAGCCGGCATGTTTGGCATTTCGCGCGATGTCACTGAGCGCAAACAGGCGGAAGAACGGATCGAACATCTGGCCCATTTTGACGTACTGACCGGATTGCCGAACCGGGTACAACTGGAGGAGCTGGCGCGCCAGGCCATCCAGCGCGCCGCCAGCGGGCACCATCAGCTGGCCGTCATGTTCCTCGACCTGGACCGTTTCAAGGATATCAACGACAGCCTCGGTCACAGCGTCGGCGATGCGCTGCTGGTGACGCTGGCGCGCCGCTTGCGCCTGACGCTGCGCGCCGACGACGTGGTGGCGCGCCTCGGCGGCGACGAATTCATTTTCCTGCTGCAGGGCGACGACGTGGCTGCGCTGCCGCGGGTGGCGCAGAAAATTCTCGACATTGTGTCCGAGCCCTTCGCCATCGAGGAACATGAGTTGTCGGTCAGCGCCTCGGTCGGCGTGGCGGTCTATCCACGCGATGGCGGTGATCTGGAAACGCTAGTGCGCTGCGCCGATGCCGCCATGTACCGCGCCAAGCAAAATGGCCGCGACGGTTACTGCTTCTTTACCAGCGACCTGGAAGCTGAAGCACTGCGCCGGCTGCAAGTGGTCAATGCGCTGCGCCATGCGCTGGAAAACCAGCAGCTGCGGGTGGTCTACCAGCCGCAGTTTGATGCGCGCAGTGGCCGTATCGTCGGTGCCGAAGCGCTGTTGCGCTGGCAGCATCCGACGCTGGGCGCGGTGTCGCCTGCCGAGTTCATTCCGGCGGCAGAAGATAGTGGCCTGATTCAGCCAATTGGCGAGTGGGTGCTGCGCACTGCCGTGCGGCAGATGAAGGCCTGGCTGGATCAGGGCATGGAGCCGTTTGTGATGGCGGTCAATCTGTCGACCATGCAGTTCCGCCATCCGGACCTGCCGCACCTGGTCAGCAGCATTTTGGCGCAGGAGCAGCTGGCGCCGGAATATCTGGAGCTGGAGCTAACTGAAGGCACAGCCATGCATGATCCACAGGCGGCCATCGCTGTGATGGACCAGCTGCACGCACGTGGCATCCGGATGGCGATCGATGATTTCGGCATCGCGTATTCATCGCTCAGCTACCTGAAAAAATTCAAAATCTACAAGCTGAAGATCGACCAGTCCTTCGTGCGCGATATTTGCAGCGATCCGGAAGACCGCGCCATCGTCGCGGCCATCATCAATCTGTCGCGCAGCCTGGGCCTGCGCACCATCGCCGAAGGGGTCGAGCATCCGGCGCAGCTGGAGTATCTGCGCGAGCAGGGCTGCGACGAAGTACAGGGCTACTATTACAGCCGCCCGGTCAGCGCGGCGCAGTTCGAAGACTTCGTCCAGCAACGCCAGGTCTGCGCCGCCTAGTCGGGCGCGCGCGGGTGCAGGCTGGCCCACAGATGGGCCGCCGCCATGGTGCGGTGCGGACGATAGCGCAGCAGCAGTTGCTCGGTGCGGCGCAGGTCAGGCTTGCTGTCCTCGCCCAGCAGTGCCTGCAGCGCGGCGCGGATCGCGACGTCGCCATGCAGCGAGCAGTCGGCATAGCCATAGCCGCGCAGCAGGCCGTAGTTGACGGTCCACGGACCGATGCCTTTGACGGCCAGCAGTGCCGCTGAAATGCGGTCAATATCGTTGGCTGGACCGAGTGCCAGATCGAGGCTGCCGTCGGCCACCAGTCGCGCCAGCCGCAATAGCGTTTCGGCCTTGGCGCGCGAGAATTTGCGCGACAGCAGCCGCTCGATATCGAGTGCCGCAGCATCGTCCGCACCCGGATAGCACCACAAGCCGCTGCTATGCTGGCGGCCAGCCTGCTGGATGAAGCTGCGCCGCAGCGCAATCGCAAACGACAGGTTGATTTGCTGGCCCATGATGGCCCAGGTCAGCGCTTCAAACACCGTGGCCGACTGCACCACGCGCAGGCCGGGCTGGGCCCGCACCAGTGCGCCCATCAGCGCATCGTCACTGGCGCTGGCGCTGAACGGCTCCGGATCGAGGCGCAACCCTAGCACGCTGAGCGCGGCGGCGTGCGCCTGTGCGCTGGCGCTGGCCGTCAGCGCGGCGTCGGTCTGCAGCGTGCAGCTGGCATGCTGTGGCTGCGTCAGGTCGACATCGAGCACCAGCGCCACGCCGTCCAGCAGTAAGCCTTTGCGCAAGCGCGTGGCGCTGACCTGTTCGGCCACGCTCTCGCGGTCGCGCTGGTGGAAGGCCAGCACCTCATGCAGCCGATAGCCCGCCGGCAGCGCCAGTGTGAAGGTGTGCGTCATGCCGAATTCGCCTTGGCCCCCAGCCATGGCAGTTTGGGACGGAAGCCCGTCACCAGCGCGGTGCCGAGAATGACGATGGCGGCGCCGACGAAGGTGTACCAGCCGACCGTCTCACCGAGGAACAGCATGCCCCACAGGATGCCGAACAGGGGACTGAGGAAAGTCACTGTCAGCGCCGAGGCCGGGCCGACGTCCTGGATCAGGCGGAAGTAGATCAGATAGGCGACCCCGCTGCACAGCACGCCGAGTGCGATCACGGCGCCCATGATGCCGAGGGTGGGCGTGCCCGGCGCCGGGAAGAACGGCACCACCGGCAGCACCAGCAGGGCCGAGGCCCACATGCTGCCGTGCGCATTGGCGAACGGTTCGATGGCGCCGGCCGACTTGGCGTAATTGCTGGCGATGCCGTAGTTGAAGGACGCGAACAGCACCGCCGCGATGGCGATGCCGGCGCCGTCGCGCGCGCTGACATGGTCAAAGCCGACCAGCAGCGCCACGCCGCCGGTGCCCAGTATTAAGCCCAGCAGCACCTTGGGGCTGACCATGTGGCGGCTCCAGATGGCGGCGATCAGCGCGCCCCACATTGGCGTGGTGGCGTTCAGCACGGCCATCACGGAAGCTGACAGCGTGCGGGCCGCGAACGCGAACATCAGGAACGGCAGCGCCGAATTGAAGAAGCCGAGGATCAGGTAGTGCTTCCAGTGACGCGCCAGATGCAGCGGTTTTTTCAGCGCCAGTGCGATCACGCCGAGGAACACGGCGGCGAACAGTACGCGGTACTCGATCAGCACCGCCGCCCCCAGTACCGGTGCGGCAATCCGCATGAACAGGAAGGAGCCGCACCAGATGGCGGCCAGTAGTATCAGTCGGAACAGGTTGGCGGTGCTCATGCGTACTTCCAGAAGTGAAAAGGGAACCGCGCTATTGTCGCCCAGGATGGCGGGCGCCGATAGCCGGTTCTTGCGCTAATGCCGCTAAGTTGACGTGCCGAAGCGTGCGCTTGCACCCCAGAACAAGATCTGGGGTCAGACCCGCCGGGTCTGACCCCGGCTTTGCGTCGGTGGGGTTTTCCAGCAGATCTGCGCCTTAACTTAACGGCATTAGGGTCTGAGGTACCCCGGCTTTGCGTCGGTGCGGTTTGCCAGCCGATCGGCGCCTTAGCTGAGCGGCACCGCGCTGGCGCTGTTGTCGTTGCCGCTCAGGACAGCTCGACCAGACAGGCGCTGCTGCCCGGCGCAGCCGGCGTGGCGGCATGGCGGACCTGCAGCGCGGCCGGCACGCCGTTTTTAATCGCCGTCATCTCCGCCAGAATGGAGATGGCGATTTCGGCCGGCGTCTTGCTGCCGATGTACAGACCTATCGGGCCGTGCAAGCGTTCCAGTTGCGCAGGCGTCACATCGAATTGCAGCAGCCGTTCGCGCCGTTTGCTGTTGTTGGCGCGCGAGCCGATCGCACCGACATAGAAGGCGTCCGATTTCAGCGCCTCCATCAGGGCCAGGTCGTCCAGCTTTGGATCATGGGTCAGCGCCACCACGGCGCTGCGGTGGTCGAGCTGCAGTTCTGTGACCAGATCGTCCGGCATCGCATGCACCAGCTGCACGCCGTCGACTTGCCAGCCGGCGCGGTATTCTTCGCGCGGGTCGCAGACGATCACGTGGTAGTCCATCGCCGTGGCAATCTGGGCCAGGAAGCGCGACAGCTGGCCGGCGCCGATGATCAGCAAACGCCAGCGCGGGCCATGCAGCGTGACCATCGCGTGTTCGCTGACTTGCATCTGCGCGCCGGGTGGCGCTGCCGACAGCGTGACGGCGCCGCTGCGCAGGTCGAGGCGGCGCTGTACCAGCTGGTGCTGTTCCAACCGCTGCAGCAATTCGGCGATGCGGCTCTGTTCCGAGAGTGGCTCGATCGCCAGTTCGATGGTGCCGCCGCAGGGCAGGCCAAAGCGGTGCGCCTCGTCGGCACTGATGCCGTAGCTGACGATTTCGGGAACGCTGCGGACGATGCCGTGGGTGCGCACCCGTTCGATCAGGTCATCTTCGATGCAGCCGCCGGAGACCGAGCCGATCACGGCGCCGTCATCGCAGATGGCGAGGGTGGCGCCGATCGGGCGCGGGCTGGAGCCCCAGGTCTTGATGACGGTGATCAGTTCGCAGCGGTGCCCGCTGGCGATCCAGGCGGCGCTGGTTTTTAGTACTTCGAGGTCGATGCTGTCCATGGATGGAATATACTACGGCTCTACCAAGCTTGCAGAAAGATCCGATGACGCACCCTGACGATGACGACGGCAATCCGAAATTTGGCCGACTGCTGATAGTATTGATTATGGCGGTGCTGTTCTGTATCGGCCTGACCTGGGTGATGGGGACTTTCTTCCCCAACTTCCCCAATCTGAATTAAGCCTCAGGCCCTAATGCCGCTAAGTTAAGGTGCCGTAGCGTGCGCTTGCACCCCAAGACAAGACCTGGGGTGAGAACCGGCGGGTGTGACCCCCGGGATGGGGGGGGGGGGTTTTGGAGCAGATGTGCGCCCTTACATAGCGGGAAT
>JBGSBQ010000192.1:0-6716 GCA_041730475.1 Sphingomonadaceae bacterium | reverse complement strand
ACGGCGGCGAGCGCAAACTGCTGACCATTAATATGAGCGAATACCAGGAAGCCCACAGCGTAGCCGGCCTGAAAGGTTCACCGCCCGGCTATGTTGGTTACGGCGAGGGCGGCGTACTGACCGAGGCGGTGCGCCGCAATCCCTACAGCGTGGTGCTGCTCGATGAGATCGAAAAAGCCCATCCCGACGTCACCGAGCTGTTTTTTCAGGTATTTGACAAGGGCGTCATGGACGACGCCGAGGGCCGTCAGATCGACTTCCGCAACACCATCATCATCGCCACCACCAACACCGGATCAGCGGCACTGATGCAGGCTTGCCTGAACAAGCCAGACAGCGAGTTGCCCGTGGCCAGCGAGCTGGAACAGCTGCTGCGACCGCAGCTGATGAAGCACTTCAAGCCGGCCTTCCTCGGTCGCCTGAAGGTGATTCCGTTCTACCCGATCGCCGACGCAGTGCTGGCCCGCATCATCGCGCTCAAGCTGGCGCGCATCGGTCAGCGGCTACGTGAGCACCATCACGCTGACTTCAGCTACGACGAGGCGCTGGTCGAGGCAGTGCTGGCGCGCTGCACCGAAGTCGATTCCGGTGCCCGCAACGTCGACCATATCCTGAATGGCAGCCTGCTGCCCGAAATCGCGCAGGCGCTGCTGGTACGCATGGCGGAGGGCGAAACGATCAGCCGTATCAAGGTTGGCGCCACGCGGCAGGGGCAGTTCAAATATACGATCAAATGAGGAGGCCAGCCATGTTCAGTGTTGCCCAATTACTGCTCCCGATCAGCCCTACGCAAGCCTGCGGCGCCGACCTGTCGTTTAGCCCGGAACTGGACGCCATCGCCAAGGCGCGCATGTACGATGATCCGACGCTGGATCAGGGCGAATGGGTGGTGGCACTGAAGGAAGCCGACTGGGACTTTGTCGCGGCCCGTTGCGCCAGACTGCTGGAGTCCCGCAGTAAAGATCTGCGGCTGGCAGTATGGCTGGCCGAGGCGCATGCGCGCACCCGCAGTTTCCGGGGACTGGGGGATGGTTATGCGCTGCTGGCCGGCCTGTGCGAGCATTACTGGGATGGCTTGTATCCGGCGGCGGACGAGGGCGAGTTCGAACAGCGCATCGGCAACCTGCACTGGCTGCTGGCGCGCACACCGCAGCTGGTCAAGGATATGCCGGTGACGGCCGGCGTGCCCTATTCATTGTCCGATTTCGAGGCCGCCCGCCTGCGCGCGGCGTCCAGCTCCAGCGCCGATACCAGCAACCAGCCATGGGCCAGCGAGCCGCTCGACACCGGCATGGCGCTGGCCGAGCTGGAAGCAGAGCGCCGCCGCAACCCGGTCGCCTTCAACGCGGCCTTGCTGGCGGATGCCGAGTACTGCCTGGCCATGCTGGGCGAGCTGGAACGGGTGGTGGATCAACGTCTGGGCCACGACGGCCCCGCGTTTGGCGCACCCAGGGAGTCCTTGCAGGCCGCGATACACGTATTGGCGCCGCTGTCTGGCCGGGCCGCGCTGCTGGAAGCGGGCGCCGCGCTGGCCGACAAACTGGCGGGCGACGGTGCCAGCGCAATGGTTCACGCCACTGTTACAGGGGCTGGTCCCTTGCACAATCGCGCGCAGGCACTGGCGCAACTGCGGCTGGTGGCGGACTTTTTCCGGCGCACCGAGCCTCACAGCCCCGTGACGTATCTGGTCGAGAGGGCCGCCAGCTGGGGCGATATGGCGCTGCATGAATGGTTGCGTGCCGTGGTCAAGGACCCGGCGGCGCTGGCAGGCCTGAACGAGTTGTTGGGAGTGTGCCAACAGGGCTGACGGATTGCCACGAAAGGACCGTGAAAAGTGCTAAGCTTGCAATACTGGCATCAGATCACTGTTTCTTTGAAAGGACTGTGGCATGAACAACCTCAAAATTGGCACCCGCCTTGGCGCGGGCTTCGCTTTGATCCTCCTGCTGTTGACTGCGATGACAATTATCGGTCTGCTGCGACTGAGTAGTGCCAGTGCGCTGACCGACATCATGATCCAGGAGAAGGTGCGGGATGAACGGCTGGTGGCCGAGTGGGTCAAGGTGATTGAAGTCAACGCGGCGCGCGCCACTGGTGCGTGGATGGTCGATGATCCGGCCGACCAGAAGGAGCTGGAAGCCATGATGGCCAAGTCCTCTGGCCGTGCCACCCAGATTCAGGAGCAGATCGGCGCCAGTCTGGTGGATGAGGAAGCCAAGGCACTGTTCAAGCAAGTGGGCGTGATGCGCAAGGCTTATACGGATGCGCGTAAGCAGGTGTTCGTCGCCAAGAATGGCGGCGACCAGGAGCAGGCCCGCAAGATCTACGAGACCGACATGACGCCCAAGCGTATCCAGTATCTGGACGCGCTGAAAAAATTCTCCGACAAGCAGGAAGCCCTGCTGGACAAGTCTGCGCAGGAAATCCAGTCCCAGTATCAAAGTGGCCGCACCTTGTTGATCATGTTGGGGGTGGCGGCGATCATGCTGGGGGTTCTAGCTGCATGGTGGATCACGCGCACCATCACCCAGCCGATCAATGAAGCGGTCAAGGTAGCGGAGACCGTATCGTCCGGCGACCTGACCAGCGATATCCAGATCCACAGCCATGACGAAACCGGCCAACTGATGACGGCCTTGAAGAACATGAATGCCAATCTGGTCAACATCGTCGGCAAGGTGCGCAGCGGGACCGATACCATCGGCACTGCCTCAACCCAGATCGCGGCCGGCAATCAGGATCTGTCCTCGCGCACCGAGCAGCAGGCCAGCTCGCTGGAAGAGACGGCATCCTCGATGGAACAGCTGACTGCCACTGTCCGGAATAACACCGAATATGCGCGTCAGGCCAATGCGCTGGCCATCAGCGCGTCCGAGATCGCCAGCCGTGGCGGGCAGGTGGTGGGGGAGGTGGTCGATACCATGGGCTCGATCAATGCGTCGTCGCGCAAGATCGTCGACATCATTTCCGTGATCGACGGCATCGCGTTCCAGACCAATATCCTGGCATTGAATGCTGCGGTGGAAGCGGCGCGCGCCGGTGAGCAGGGACGTGGCTTCGCCGTGGTGGCGTCGGAAGTGCGCAACCTCGCGCAGCGTTCCTCGGCGGCGGCCAAGGACATCAAGCAGCTGATCGACGCTTCGGTGCAGGAAGTCGGGCGCGGATCGGAGCTGGTCGAGCGCGCCGGCCAGACCATGCAGGAGATCGTGCAGAGTATCGCCAGCGTCACTGGTATCATGACGCAGATTCATCAGGCAAGCGAAGAACAAAGCATGGGTATAGAACAAATCAATCTGGCCATCACTCAGATGGATCAGGTCACGCAGCAGAACGCGGCGCTGGTCGAGGAAGCGGCGGCGGCGGCGGAGTCGATGCAATCGCAGTCGGCGCAACTGGCCGATGTGGTCAGCGTGTTTAAGCTGACCGGGCAAGTGCCATCCTTGCCGCACGCGCGCCATCGCGCTCCCGCGCTGACGTGACGCGGCGGACTTTGTGTGCGGCCTGTCTGCGGCCGCAGTCCACCTGTATCTGCGGCTGGGTGGCGGCGATCCCGAATCTGACGCAGGTCCTGATCCTGCAGCATCCGATGGAAGTGGCGAACGCCAAGGGTAGTGCGCGGCTGCTGCATCTGAGTCTGGCGCACAGCCGTATCGAGACGGGGGAAAGCTTCGCGCCGGAGGCGCTGCAGGCCATGCTGTCCGGTGGCCGGCGTGCCATCCTGCTGTACCCGGAAACGGCGGGCGAACAAGCGCTGGGCATGCCCGCGCCGCCGCCGTTCGATCCACGCTGGCTGGATCAGCCGGCCCAGTTGCAGCTGGTGGTGCTGGATGGGACGTGGCGCAAGAGCCGCAAGATGCTGTATCTGAATCCGCTGCTGCAGCAGTTGCCCCGCTTACCGCTGCGCGATACGCCGCCTTCGCATTACCTGATCCGCAAGGCGCACTTGCCGGACCAGCTGTCCACGCTGGAGGCGACCGCCTATGCCTTGGCCCAGCTGGAAGGCGATGCAGCCCGATATGCGCCGCTGATCGCGGCCTTTGATGGTTTTGTAGCGCAGCAGATGGCGCAGCAGGCCGGCCATCAGCGCTGACGCTCAGGAAACAGGTGCTCAGTCGGTCAGCCGATGACCCGATCAGGCGATTAGTTTGAGGCCGGGCGGCAGTGCTTCGCCGAACATGCGTTTTTCCTCGGCCTGATCCAGTTCCACTACTTCGCGCACCATCGCCACCCATTGGGCGGGGGCGCCGCTACCGGTCAGGCGGCGCAGCACCTCGGCGCGTAATTCAGCATGGATATCGCGCGAGCGGTCGCCCGTCATGCGCGCCAGATGGGCGGCGGCGAAGCCGGCGGGTTCCACTTTTTTCCAGTCCAGCGTAAGGATGAACGCCAGCCACTGCTCCACGGTCTGCGTCGCCACCACATCATGGGCGCTGCCATAGAAGGACTGGCGCGCGCCGACCCGGCTCAGGCCCCACAGGAAGCGCGCCTGCGCCGCATCCGGCTTGGCGGCGGCCTTGGCCTGCGGCTTGGCGCTGCTGACGCGCTGCAGTTGTCCCAGCATCCAGGCGCCGATTT
The DNA here is from genome assembly GCA_041730475.1 of Sphingomonadaceae bacterium. Taxonomy (GTDB): domain Bacteria; phylum Pseudomonadota; class Gammaproteobacteria; order Burkholderiales; family Burkholderiaceae_D; genus Rugamonas. Next base: position 2,141 of record JBGSBQ010000192.1, on the reverse strand, counting down.
CTGCCTTGTAATTGCCGGGGATACGCTCCAGCGATGCGCCCAGCCGTAGCATGTCCTCTTCGCCGCCATTGACCAGCGTGTGCGGTCGGCGGCCACGTTCGGCTGCATCGGCCTGCACATTGAAGGCAAAGTCGTCGAGCAGGCGCAGTTGTGCCGGCGCGTCCAGACCGCCGGACACGCGGCGCCACAGCGTCCACCACTCGGCGCAGACCTGGCTATCCTTGTGATGCTGGGCGCCAGTCTCGAACAGGGCCCACAGCTGCTCGATGCGCCAGCCGTCCAGCGGGTCGCCGAAACCGGGGCGCAGACAGTAGCCGCTCAGGTTCAGCCATGCGCGTTCATGTTCGGCCGAGCGCCGCCGGCCTTTGGCGCGTGGTATCAGCGCGTCGAACAAGCGGCGCAGCACCGGCGTCGGCCAGTGTTCGCGACTGCCCAGCAAGCGTTCCAGTGCGGCCCGCAGTTGCTTGACTTCCTTGGCATCGACCTGCTGCGCGCGGCTGCCGAAGATACGGTCGATCTGCTCCAGCGCCGCGTCCAAGCCCGCGGGCGGTGGCGCTTCATCCGTCGCCTCGTTGCGCGCCGCGTCGGCAGTGTCGGCACTTTCACCGCGCAACTGGAATTCCAGCAGCCAGCGCTGCTGGGGTGCACCCGTCGCCACGCAATGCACTTCCAGCGTGCCGACTTCACTTAGCGTGGTGGCCAGTTGCACCGGCAGTTCCTTGCGGCCCGCGCCCTGTTCGCGCAGCACGGTGGCCAGTGGTGGCAGGTGCTGGTAGTCGGCGCCGGGCTGGTTCAGGTCAACCAGCTCGCCCAATCGCGGCGGGGTGCCGTCTTCGGCGGTCGAGGTGGCGAGGTGGAAGCGCACCGGACGTCCCAGACGCAGTGCGAAATTGCGTCCGTCCAGCAGCACCTCGCGGCCTTCGGCGCTGCCACGTGGCAGGATGCAGATGGCACGCCGTGGTTTGTCAGCCGGACGCGCATCGTCCAGCACCAGGAAGTAGCTGCGCGGCGAACCGCCGCCGATTACCGGGGCGCGGCCCAGCTGGCCCAGCGCGTACGCCACGCCGCCGCGTGCCACGGCCACGTCCGGGTTATCGTTATGCAGCACCCGCAATGGCGTGCCGCGCCAGCGATTCAGCACCGTTTCCAGTCGCTGTGCGAGGGCGGCGGCGCGGAATACGCCACCATTCAGCAGCAAGGTATCGGGCACCGGCACCACACTGTCGTCGCTGATGCCGAGCGCCGCCCGCGTGACGCTAGCATGCTGGCGCAGGAAACTGGCCAGATGCCGCGTGATGGCGGCGTCGCTGGCGTAAGGCAGGCCGAATTCGACGATGCCGCCACGGCTGCGGCGTGCCGCTTCGCGATCTTCATTCAGCGGGAAAAAGCCATCGACCACCAGTTGTGACACCTCGTCGCGGCTCAGGTCAGCCGAGCGGGTGCCGCCAATCAGGCGGGATCCGGCACCGAGTAGCGTAACGCTGACGCGCTGCGGCGCATCGGCGGCCAGCAGCTGCTCCTTGGCGGCGCGGCAGCGTTCAGTCAGCTGCGATAGCTGGCTGGCGCTCAGGCGTGCTGTCGGCGGCGCTGCTGCTGCTGCTGCTGCAGCAGGTCCGCCGGCCAGCCGCGCTTCGATCACGTGGGCCAGCGCCAGGTCCATATTGTCGCCGCCGAGGATCAGGTGATTGCCGACGCTGATGCGGCTCAGCTGCGGCACGCCATCGACCAGTTCCACCTTGATCAAGCTGAAGTCGGTGGTGCCGCCACCGACGTCGCAAACCAGTGCCAGCCGGGTGTCGGCCAGATCGCTGGCCAGCGTGGCGCGATGGCGGAACAGCCAGTCATAAAACGCCGCTTGCGGTTCCTCCAGCAGGCGCAATTCCGGCAGGCCGGCCAAACGGGCCGCCTCCAGCGTCAGTGCGCGCGCGCCTTCGTCAAACGAGGCTGGTATCGTCAGTACGATCTGCTGGCGTTCCAGTGCATGTTGTGGGAAGCGCGCATTCCACGCTGCGCGCAGATGCGCCAGATAGCTGGCGCTGGCCGCCACCGGCGACACTTTGCCGACATCGGCTTCAGCACCCCATGGCAGAATGGCCGCAGTGCGGTCGACCGATGGATGCGACAACCAGCTCTTGGCGCTG
>JBGSBQ010000191.1:0-6724 GCA_041730475.1 Sphingomonadaceae bacterium | reverse complement strand
ATTCGGGCAGCACCGACCTGCGCGAATGGGGGAAACTGTTAAAGGTCTGGAATACCGACTCGCTGATCACCAGCGTCTTGATCATATCGGTGCCCAGCGCCACCAGCGATTGCTCAAGGCCGACCGCGCGACTGTGGCGGTGATAGGCCGAGCTGTTGGCGACGGTCAGGATCTTGCTGGTCATCGCCGCGTCCTTGGCGATCAGCGCCGCCAATTCGGGCATGCCGGCGTCGTCGGCCTGCAAGTGCTCTATCAACTTGATGAGTATCTGCGGCATGGCCGGCAGACGGGCAATCAACAAGCGATTGCGAATATCATGATCTGATTGATGCATCGTTAATCAAGCATTGCCGCCAAAAGGACGTCGAATAGGGGGAGGCGCTCAACGGCAAAAGCACCCCCACGGGTTTATTATTTTTTGCAAGCCAGCAGGCTGTTTTTAGGCCCGATCTTGCCTAGTGAAAAAATTATATTATCATAAAGTCTTACAATAACTTAACAGCAAGTAAAATTTCCTACTAAACTTTTCGGCATTGCCAGCCGTTAATGTTTCCGGCCAGGACCGCGTAGTAGCATGCTCCGGTAATAGCGCGACGTCAACCACAAAACGAGAGCAGACACACTAAAGGCCATCTGTCCGGCAGCTAGCCACAGCACCGAATGGGATAGAAACGGGGCAATCACACCGGCCACCAGGGCGCCCAGCAAGGTGGTCGCAAACGACTGGCAGGACGCCACCGTGCCGCGGATATGCGGAAACAAGTCCAGTGCCAGCAAGGTGGCGGCCGGTGCCACCACCGACATCCCGAAGGTGTACAGGAACAGCGGCGCCACGCTCCATGGCAGCGCCGGCGGCAGCCAGCAGTGGTACAGCAAGTTGACGCTGCTGGCCACCAGCATACAGGCGAAGCCGATCCCGATCTGTCGCGAAAACGCCATACGACCTGCTATGCGGTTGGCTGCCAGCGCGCCGAGGAAGACCCCGCTGACGGCCGGAATAAACAGCCAGCCGAACTGGCTGGGGCCCAGATGTAAGTGTTGTGGCAACATCACAGGGGCGGCGCTGACGTAGACGAACAGGCCGGCGAAGTTCAGCGCGACGATGCCAGCCTTCATGTGGAACAGCGGCGAGCGCAGGATCTCGCCGTAATTGCGGGCCAGATAGCGCGGGTTAAAGGGCTGGCGTTTCTCGGGCGGCAGCGTTTCCGGCAGGCGCCGGTAGCAGAACAAGAACAGCAGCACCGTGTAGCCGAACAGCGACAGGAAGATGGTACGCCAGTCCGACAGCTTGACGATATACCCGCCCAGCACCGGTGCGATGGCCGGCGCGATCGAAAAGATCATCGTCACCAGCGACAGCAGCCGGGCCGCAGCCGCATCGTGGTACAGGTCACGGATGATGGCGCGCCCGACCACCACCCCGGCCCCGGCCGATACCCCTTGCAGGATGCGGAACGCCCACAGGTAATGCACCGTGTGGGCGGCGGCGCAGCCCAGTGTGCCGATCGCGAACGTCACCAGCGACACCAGCACCACGCTGCGGCGCCCAAAGGCGTCCGAAATGGCGCCGTGCCACAGCACCATACCGGCAAACGACAGCATGTAGAAGGTCAGGCTTTGCTGCACCTCCAGCGGACTGGCTTGCAGCGATGCTTCAATGAAGGGAAAGGCCGGCAGGTAAGCGTCGATGCAGAACGGGCCGAGCATAGACAGCGCCGCCAGCATGGTCGCCAGCGCCGCCGCGCTGAGCGGCTGCCGATGGCTCGGTTCCGGCGGCGGAATCACGGCGACCGGATCGGGCGGCAGATTGGAGGGAGGTGTCGGGAACATGGGAAAAGTGGTATCGCTTTGCGAGCGGGCCGACGGGCCAGCATTCACCCCAGACCCAAATGCCGTTAGGTTAGCGTGCCGTAGCGTGCGCTTGCACCCCAAGACAAGAACTGGGGTCAGACCCGGCGGGTCTGACCCCGGCTTTGCGTCGGTGGGTTTTGCCAGCAGATCGGCGCCTTAACTTAACGCCATTAGGGTCTGACCCCAGCTTCAAGCCGTTGGGTTAAACAGCATCCTTCGGCTTGGCAGCTTCACGGCGATTAAAGCCGGCCACCATGTCAAAGCGGAACAGCCGGCATTCCAGCGCGCCGTTGAAGAATGGCGTCTTGCGCGATTCCTTCAGGCGCAGCATCTTCGGCAGCCCCAGATCGGCCGTAAACAGATACACGGTCCAGCCGGCAAAACGCTGCTTCAGCGTGGCGCTGAAGTCCGAATAGAAGCTGGTCGCCAGTTCATCTTCCGGCAGGCTCGAATCACCGCGCACGCCGATCCGCTCGCCGTACGGCGGGTTGGTCAGCAGGATGCCCGGCTGCTCGGTCGGTGCTTTGACTTCCTGCGCCTCGATCTGCTTCAGCGGCACCTCGAACAGGATGCCGGCGCTGCGCAGGTTATGGCGCGTCATTTCCACCATATCGCCCGAGATATCGGAACCGAAGATGGTCGGCGTTTCCGGCAATGGATTAGCCTTGATCGCATTCTTCATGGCCTGCCACGGGGCCGGATCGAAATCATTGAACGCTTCAAACGCAAAGCGGCGGCGCGCGCCCGGCGGCACGCCCTGCACCATCTGCGCCGCTTCGCACAGGATAGTACCGGAACCGCACATCGGGTCGAACAGCGGCATACCCGGCTTCCAGCCCGACACGCGCAGCAGGCCGGCGGCCAGGTTCTCGCGCAGCGGCGCGTCGCCGGTTTCGGTACGCCAGCCGCGCTTGAACAGCGCCTCGCCCGAGGTATCGAGGTAGATCATGAACTGGTGCGAGTCGAGGAAGCCGACGATGCGCATGTCCGGTTCCTTGGTATCGACCGACGGCCGCTTGCTGAACTGGTCGCGGAAGCGGTCGCAGATCGCGTCCTTGATCTTCAGCGTGGTGAATTCCAGACTTTTCAGCGGCGACTTGACGGCCGTGACATCGACCCGGATCGTGTGGTCGTAGGTGAACCAGTCTTCCCACGGCTGCGCCAGCACCAGATCATAGATATCGTTTTCGTTCTTGTAGCCGATCACGGCCATGCGCATCAGCACCCGCGACGCGATGCGCGAATGCAGGTTGATGCGGTAGGAGTCGACCAGCTCACCCGAGCAATGCACGCCGCCGGGGACCTGATTGTGCACCTTCATGGTGCTCGACTGTTGAGCGATCTCGCCCAGTTCTTCGGCCAGTGCCGCTTCCATGCCGCGCGGGCATGGGCAAAAATAGGAAGCCATAGGTGTACCTTTTATCCGTTAATTACGAGTCAATTAAAATGGTTTGACAACGACCAGCAATACTATCCCCAGCATCATAAACACGGGCATTTCATTAAACACGCGGAACCATTTGTGACTGCGCTGGTTCGCGCCGCGTTCAAATTTCTTCAGCAGCGGGCCACAGGCGTGGTGGTAGCCCGACAGCAGCACCACCAGCAGCAGCTTGGCATGCAGCCAGTGCGGCATGCTCCAGCCGTACTGCAGGTAAATCAGCCAGACCCCGAACACCACCGCGAACACTTGCAGCCACATCGAAAAACGATACAGCTTGCGCGCCATCATCAGCAGCCGCTCGGTCGACGTTGCATCGGTCTCCATCGCCAGATTGACGAAGATGCGTGGCAGGTAGAACACGCCCGACATCCACGAAATCACGAAGAAAATATGCAGCGCCTTAATCCAGAGCATGGCAGTCCTTGTCAGTTACGAATTTCACCGTGGCCGAACACCACGTATTTGAGCGACGTCAAGCCTTCCAGTCCGACCGGGCCGCGCGCGTGCAGCTTGTCGTTGGAGATGCCGATTTCAGCGCCCAGTCCATATTCAAAGCCGTCCGCAAAGCGGGTCGAGGCGTTCACCATTACCGAGGCAGAATCGACTTCGCGCAGGAAGCGCAGCGCGTCGCTGTAGTCTTCGGTAATGATCGATTCAGTGTGCTTGGACGAGTAGCGGTTGATGTGCTCCATCGCCTCATCGATGCCAGCGACGATCTTGACCGACAGGATCGCCGCCAGGTATTCGGTCGACCAGTCTTCCTCGGTCGCCGCCACCAGCTGCGGGTAGCCGTTCAGGATCGCATAGGCTTCCGCATCGGCGCGCAGTTCGACCTGCTTGGACTGATACAGCGTGGCCAGCGCTGGCAGCACCTGCGGCGCAATCGCGCGCGCCACCAGCAGCGTTTCCATGGTGTTGCAGGTGCCGTAACGGTGGCACTTGGCGTTGAAGGCGATGTCCAGCGCTTTCTTGATGTCGGCCTTGGCGTCGATGTAGACGTGGCAGATACCATCCAGATGCTTGATCATCGGTACCGTGGCTTCTTCCATCAGGCGCGCAATCAGGCCCTTGCCGCCGCGCGGCACGATCACGTCCACGTATTCCGGCATGGTGATCAGGGCGCCCACGGCAGCGCGGTCGGTGGTATCGACCACCTGCACGGCGTCGGCCGGCAAACCGGCGCCGGCCAGCCCTTCCTGCACCAGTTTCGCCAGCGCGCGGTTGCAATGGATTGCTTCCGAACCGCCGCGCAGGATGGTGGCATTACCACTCTTGATGCACAGGCCGGCCGCGTCCACCGTCACGTTCGGACGCGATTCATAGATGATGCCGATCACGCCCAGCGGCACCCGCATCTGGCCAACCTGGATGCCCGACGGGCGGAACTTCAGGCCGGAGATTTCACCAATCGGATCGGGCAGCGCAACGATCTGGCGCAGGCCTTCGACCATGGTGGCGATGGCCTTGTCGGACAAGGCCAGCCGGTCCAGCATGGCCGGTGCCAGCCCGTTGGCGGCGGCGGCGTCCATGTCGAGTTGATTGGCGGCGCGCAGCAGCTCGGCATCGCGCACGATTGCGTCAGCGATCAGCGTCAGCGCGCGGTTGCGCGTGGCACTGTCGGCACGGGCCATGGCGCGCGATGCCTTGCGCGCCTGCTGGCCCAGCTGTTCCATGTAAAGCGTGATATCCATCGTCATCCTGTGTTGAAGCGATCAGCCGCGCGCCACTTTCAGCGCCAGCTGTAACATTGCGTCCCACGCGTCACCGGCGTGGCCTTTGGCCCGCAGGCCCTTGATCATCTTGTCCACCTGCGCCGCATCTTTAAGCGCCGCTTCCAGCGTGGGCAGCGAGATACGCCGCAATGCCGGGTCCATCATGCGTTCTTTCGGACCCCAGATACGGTACTCCTTCAGCAACGCGCCGAGCGGACGTCCTTGCGCCATCCCGGCCTTCAACTTCAGCAGCGTACGGATTTCTTCCGACACTGCCCATAACACCAGCGGCAGCGCTTCGCCTTCGCCTTTCAATCCTTCCAGCATCCGGACCAGCCGCGCCGGATCGCCGGCCAGCATCGCTTCGCTCAACTTGAACACGTCATAACGCGCCACGTTCAGCACCGCGTCGTGCACCTGTTCGTAAGTCAGCTTGCCCGGCTCGTGCACCAGGCCGAGTTTCTGGATTTCCTGATGCGCCGCCAGCAGATTGCCTTCGACCCGGTCAGCGATGAAATCGAGACTCTGGCGATCGGCACTCTGGCCCTGCGCCGACAGCCGCTGCGCGATCCAGCCCGGTAACTGGGCCCGTTCGATCTGCGGAATGTCGATGTACACGGCGGCCTGCTGCAGGCTGGCGACCCAGGCCGCTTTCTGCGTCTGCCAGTCCAGCTTGGGCAGCGTGATCAGCGTCAGGTTGTCCGGACTCAGGTCCTTGACATAGGCCTGCAGCGCCGCGCCGCCATCCTTGCCCGGCTTGCCGGTCGGGATCCGCAGTTCGATCAGCTTCTTGTCACCGAACAGCGATAGCGCCTGATTCGACGCCAGCAGTTCGCCCCACTTAAAGCTGCGCTCCACGCTCAGCACGTCGCGCTCCGAATAGCCCTGCGCGCGCGCCGTACGGCGGATCTTGTCGGCCGCCTCCAGCGCCAGCAGGTGTTCGTCGCTGGTGATCACGTACAGCTGCGCCAGCGGTTTGCCCAAATGGCCGTCCAGCGCTTCCAGCCGCAATTGCATAGTTATCCTTGCTTACCGTATTACTTACTGTGTTGCTGACTTGGCCGGCGTGGACATGGCCACTACCGGCTTGACCGCAGCCAGCCGGCGCATGATCTGCTGGACCAGATCGGTCTGCATATCCTTGTACAACAGCGCTTCTTCCTGTTCTTTCGCCAGCAACTGGGTTTCGTTGAAGTCGATCGGCCGGTTCAGCGTGATCTGGGTGCGGTCCAGCAGCACATTACCCTGCTTGTCGAGCACCCGGAACACGATGTTATACGCCAGCAGGTACTGACGCACGCGGCCATTGCTGTTCAGCGACAGGATCGATTTGCTGCGCGTCTTTTCAGGATCGGACAGCACCTCGATGATGCCGTCGGCATCCTTGGCGCTGCTGACCACCGTGGTGCCACCGTTGGCGCGGATATTGCGCTTCAGGTCAATCGCCAGCGGCGACGATTCCGGCAGTCCCACGTACATCGTCGGGAACGGCAGCGTGTAATGCCCGCCTTCGCCGCGCAGATGGAAGCCGCAGGCCGACACGGTCAGCGCCAGCGCCAGGCTGAACCCCAGCCGTGCGCCCCACTGCCGGCCACGCCGGAACAACTCGGAATTAGTCGCCATATTTGAACCCGGTTACACCACGATGTTGATCAATTTACCCGGCACCACGATCACCTTCTTCGGCGTGCCTTCGATGAACTTCTGCACCGCTTCC
>JBGSBQ010000190.1:0-6724 GCA_041730475.1 Sphingomonadaceae bacterium | reverse complement strand
CTCGGCTGGCCTGCCGCTGGCCCTGGTGTTTGGCACCTTTTTCTTCTGGCTTCGCGAGGCCGGCATTGACCGCGCCACCATCGGCTACCTGAGCTGGGTGGGTCTGGCCTACACCTTCAAGTGGGCCTGGTCGCCGCTGGTGGACCGCTTGCCGATTCCTTTTCTGACCCGCACCCTGGGCCGACGCCGCAGCTGGCTGCTGGTCTCGCAGCTGGTGATTGCAGGCGCCCTGGTGGGCATGGCGCTGAATGACCCCAAGCTGGCTCTGGCTCCGGCTGTGTGGTGCGCCATTGCGGTGGCCTTTGGCTCGGCTACGCAAGACATTGCCCTGGACGCGTTTCGCATTGAGTCGGGGGACAGCGAGCACCAAGCCGCCCTCTCGGCCACCTACCTGGGTGGCTACCGCCTGGCCATGATCTGGTCGGGCGCCGGCGCCTTGGTGCTGGCTGCGCGCTCTGAGGTGCCCAACGCCGCGCTCTACCAGCACAGCGCCTGGCAAGTCGCCTACCTGGTCATGGCCGCCAGCATGCTGCCCGGCGTGCTGACCGTGCTGTTGTCCAAAGAACCGCTGCACCGCCCCCTGCCGGTCAGCCGCAACGCCGCCGAGTGGCTGCGCAGCGCGCTGGTCGAGCCCTTTGCCGACTTTTTGACACGCTACGGCAAGCAGGCCATCGTCATCCTGGCGCTGATTGCCACCTACCGCATCAGCGATGTGGTGCTGGGCATCATGGCCTACCCGTTTTATGTGGACCTGGGCTTTACCAAAGAAGAAGTGGCCGCCGTCAGCAAGGTCTACGGCGTCATCATGTCGCTGCTGGGGGCATTTGCCGGGGGTGTGATTGCACTGCGCATCGGCGTCATGCGGGTGCTGATGCTGGGCGCCATCCTCAGCGCGGCCAGCAATCTGCTGTACGCATGGCTCAGCAGCCGTGGCCACGATGTAGGCGCACTGGTGCTGGTCATCTCGGCCGACAACCTGGCCGGCGGCATCGCCACCTCGGCCTTCATTGCCTATATGTCGTCACTCACTAACGTGAGCTACTCAGCCACCCAGTACGCGCTGTTCAGCTCCATGATGCTGCTGCTACCCAAATTTCTGGCCGGTTACTCGGGCGTGTATGTGGACAGCTTTGGCTACAACAACTTCTTTGTCACCACCTCCTTGTTGGGGGTGCCGGTGTTGCTGTTGGTATGGCTGGCTTCCAGGGTGAAGGCGGGTTAGGGCTGCCCTAAATTTGGCGCCTGGATACCATCCAGACGCACTAAAACGCCGTTTTCGGGCAATTTTTCAATCAAATCAGGCTGAGGCCCTAGTGTTTATTGTCTTGGTAGCTATCATTTATATAGCACCCTGCTTTTACCCAACTTTACAGAGCCTCCACGACCGGGACATTGCGCCAAAAGGCCGTGGGACTAGACTGCAGTCATGAGCCAACACCTTTTGATCATTGAAGACGACACCCGGCTGGCCACCATGGTGGCGCAGTATCTGGAGCAGTCCGGCTACACCGTGACCCATGCGGGGGACGGCGCTGGCGGCTTGGCCCACATCAGCCAAGCCACCGCGGGCCATGCACCCGATTTGGTAATTCTGGACCTGATGCTGCCGGATATGGACGGCCTTGACGTCTGCCGCCGCCTGCGTGGCGGCGCCTCGGCCGGCGCCGACACGCCGGTACTGATGCTGACCGCCCGCGGCGACGCCATCGACCGCATCGTCGGCCTTGAAATCGGCGCCGACGACTACCTGCCCAAACCATTCGAGCCGCGTGAACTGCTGGCCCGCCTGCGCGCCATCCTGCGCCGCCGCGTGGATGGCGACCGTGGGCAGAATAATGGCCGCAGCCACAGCGACCACACGCTGCGTTTTGGCCGGCTGGAGATCGACACCCACGCCCACCTGGCGCGCTGCAACGGCGTCGCCTGCGAGCTGACCGCCTACCAGTACCAGCTGCTGCTGGCACTGGCCCAGCATGCCGGCCGCGTGCTGTCACGCGAGCAGCTGATGGAACTGGTCAAAGGCGAACAGATCGAAGCCTTCGACCGCTCGATCGACGTACACATGTCGCGTATCCGCGCCGCCGTCGAGGATGATCCGCGTAAGCCGCGCCGCATCATCACGGTGCGCGGCGCCGGCTACCTGTTCGCCAAGGCGCAAGACTGATGCCGCGCCTGTACTTCAAAATTTATGCGGCGCTGCTGGGCAGCGTGGTGCTGTTCGCGATCGCGGTCGGCATGCTGTGGCACCGCACCGGCGGCCCGCTGGAACAGGCCGATGCCACGCTGGCGCAGCTGGTCCAGACCATGCTGCCAGCGACTGACGCGCCAGCGGCGCAGCAACAGGCGGCGCTGCAGAAAATGGCCGACGGCATCCATGCAAATATGAGCTTGTACCAGCACGACTGGACCCTGATCGCGACTGCCGGCAAGCAGGTGCGGCTGCGCCGTCACAGCTACGGCATCCCGCTGGCGCCACCGGTGGAATCGTATGTGCATCTGGACGACGGGCGCCGCCTGCTGGCCGACCAGCCGATGGGCTTTGGCCGGCCACGCGCGCTGCTACATACCTTGCTGATCCTGCTGGCGGTGGGCGTGGGGGTGGCGGCGTTCCCGCTGGTGCGCTATCTGACCAAGCGGCTGGAACGCTTGCAGCGCGGCGTGGAATCGCTGGGCGCGGGCGACCTGACGGCACGGGTCAAGGTCGAAGGCAAGGACGAAATTGCGCAACTGGCGCGCAGCTTCAACCGCGCCGCCGACCAGATCGAACAGCTGGTCGGCGCCCACAAGACGCTGCTGGCGCATGCCTCGCACGAATTGCGCACGCCGCTGGCGCGCATCCGGCTGGCGCTGGAACTGGTCAAGGATGGCATCGACCCGAAACGCAAGGCCGGGCTGGAACAGGACATCGCGGAACTTGATCACCTGCTCGACGAGATCCTGCTGGCCAGCCGGCTGGGGGCACTGCATGAGCAGGTGCAGACCGAGGTGACCGATTTGCTGGCACTGGCGGCGGAAGAATGTGCGCGCTATGACGAGGCGGTGCTGAACGGCGTGTCGGCACCGGTGGTGGGCGATCCGCGCCTGCTGCGCCGCTTGCTGCGTAACCTGCTGCAGAATGCGCACCGCCATGGCGTAGCGCCAGCCTATGTGCGAATCGAGCAGGATGCGGCATTGAAGGTGGCAACGCTGACCGTGTGGGACAGCGGACCGGGCATCCCGGCAGCCGAGTTTGAGCGCGTGTTCGAACCGTTTTACCGGCGTTCCGGCACGCGTGACAACCTCGGCACCGGGCTGGGTCTGGCGCTGGTGCGGCAGATCGCCCAGCGCCATGGTGGTGCAGCACGCTGCGCCAGCATGGCGGATGGACACAGCGGCTTTGTTGTCACCTTGCCGCTAGCCTGAGCGCAGCCAAGACGGCGGCGCTGTGCTTAGGGCGACTCGCACAGGCAGTGCGTGACGGCGCTGAACGGCTTGCGCCCATTGCTGATCTCACTCAGCCAGCCCAGCTCGCGCGCGATGTCAGCGGCGGCGCCCGGCGGCAGGCCGGTAGTGGCCAGACCACCGCGCACTTGCCCGCCAATCGCCTGCGCCACACCGGCCAGCGCAGTGTTCCCGAACAGGTCCAGCAGGCGGTCAACCTTGCTGCCCTCGCGCTCCACATACACCACCCGGTAATCCTTCTCCAGCTTGGCGCGCTGGGCGGCCGACTTCAATGCGTCGCCATAGCTGCCCAGCTTGTCGACCAGCCCGCGCTCCTTGGCTTGCGTCCCGGTCCAGACCCGGCCCTGCGCCACCGCATCAATCTGCGCCGGCGTGGTCTTGCGCGCCTGCGCAGCCTTGCTGGTGAACTCGGCGTAAACATGATTGATGCTGCCCTGAATCACCTGCGCAAAGCGCGGGTCCAGCGGCCGCAGCGGATTGCCGGCATCGGCCAGCCACGTGGTCGGCGCACCAGCCGTATGCACGCCCAGCTTGTCGATCACCTTGTCGGCGGTCGGCAGGATCGCAAATACCCCGATCGAACCCGTAATGGTCGACGGATCAGCAATCACCTCATCCGCCGCCATCGAAATCCAGTAACCGCCCGAAGCGGCCACATTGCCCATCGAGACCACTACCGGCTTGCCGGCCGCGCGCGTCAGCTCCAGCTCGCGCCGGATCAGCTCCGACGCAAACGCACTGCCGCCCGGCGAATCAACCCGCAGCACCACGGCCTTGATCTTGTCATCCTCGCGTGCCATGCGGATCAGGCGCGAGGTTGAATCGCCACCGATCGCCCCCGGACCCGCCGTGCCATCGCTGATCTCCCCCTGCGCCACCACCACGCCGACGGCATCCCCCGTCAGTTTCGGATGCAGGCGTGCCAGGTAGTCGTCAAAGCTGACCTGACGGAAGGTCTTGCCATCGCTGTCCTTGGCGCCGCGCTTCATCATCATGGTACGGATTTCGTCGCGGGTCTTCAGGCCGTCGACCAGCTTCGATGCCAGTACCACCTTGGCCAGATCGCCATTCGCTGCCGTGACCTTGGCTGGCAGGTCATTGATATCCTTCATCACCTGCCCCGGCGCCAGCTTGCGGGCCCGTTCCACGTCCGCCGTGTAGGCATCCCACAGGCCGTTGTTCAGATACGCTTCCGCCTCGGCCGCTGCTGGCGACGGGCCATTCGCGATATAGGGCTCGGCGAAGCTCTTGTAGGTGCCGACGCGCAGCAGGTTGACCGTCACGCCCAGCTTGTCGAGCGCATCGCGGTAGTAATTGCGATAGCGGCCAAAGCCCTGCAGCAGCACTGCCCCCATCGGATGCAGATACACCTCATTGGCGTGCGCCGCGATCAGGTACTGGCGCTGGTCGTAGCTGGACCCCCAGGCCAGCACCGGCTTGCCCGAGGCCTTGAAGCGGTCGAGCGCCGCCGCCACTTCGCGCAGCGAGGCCTGACCACCACCTTCCAGTTCATCCGCCAGCAGCACGGCGCCGCTGATATTCTCATCCTTGGCGGCCGCATCCAGCACCGACAGCACATCGCGCAGCTGCACCATCTTGCGGTTTTCGCCGCCACGCACGCCGTTCAACAGCGTCTCGCGCACATTGGTGCTGGACTGTTCGACCAGCTGGCCTTTCAGATCCAGCACCAGCGTGGTCTGCGGCGCCAGCGGCTTGGCACCATTGCCGAACAGGCCGACCAGCAGCACAATCAATAACGCCAGGAACAGCAGGTTGAAGACCGTGCGCCGGCCGGTGTCCAGCGCGCGCCAGAAAAACACAAAACCGCTACGAATATAAGCAAAGGGAGAACGTGACATCAACACTCCTTGGTGTAGGCCGACTGCAGGTCGGCTCAAGCTGCAATCTTACGATAATCGGTGCGCCCCTGCTGCGGCAGCGAAATGAGCCACAGCCCGCCCATGACCAGCAACCCGTTGAGGATAAGTAATTCCAATCCCATCCGATAGCTGCCGAAAAGTAATGCTTGATTCTGGTCAATGAGGTAGCACAGTAGCGGCCCTGCCAGCACGGTCAGCGGCACCCAGCGGTCGCGCACGGCACGCTGCGTCAGCAGGCCGAAGGCGAACAGGCCCAGCAAGGGGCCATAGGTATAGCCGGCCAGTTTCAGGATCAGGCCTATCATGCTGGGATTATCCATCCACTTGAAACCCAGCACCAGCAGCAGGAACAGCGCGCAGAAACCCAGATGCACGCGATGGCGCCAACGCACACGGGTCGCTTCATCGAGGTCGCTGCGGCGCTGCAGGCCCAGCAGGTCGATGCAGACGCTGGAGGTCAGCGCCGTGATCGCGCCATCAGCGCTCGGGAACAGCGCCGACACCAGCCCGATAAAGAACACCAGTTGCAGCAAGGCCGGCATGTGGCCCATGACGACGGCGGCGAACAGCTTGTCGCCGCTGGCCGTCACGCCAGCCCCCGGCGCATACAGGTGCAGCAGGCCGCCCAGATACAGGAACAGCGACAGCACAGCGACCAGAATGGCGGTCAGCGCCAGCATGTTCTTCTGCGAATCGCGCAGCGTGCGCACCGAGATATTCTTCTGCATCATTTCCTGGTCCATGCCGGTCATGGCGACGACGATGAAGATGCCGGCCGCCACCTGCTTCCAGAAATTCAGCGGGCTGTCGACCGACAGCGTCAGCATCCGCGCCAGTCCCGCCTGCTCCATCTGCACCAGACTGGCCGGCAGGCTCAAGTCCAGCGCGTGCAGCAGCCAGCCCACGCAAGCAACCAGCGCCAGCAGCATGCCAGTGGTTTGCAGGGTGTCGGTCCAGACGATGGTTTTGACGCCGCCCTGATAGGTGTAGCACAGGATCATGGCCAGAATGAACACGCTGGTCAGC
The DNA here is from genome assembly GCA_041730475.1 of Sphingomonadaceae bacterium. Lineage (GTDB taxonomy): Bacteria > Pseudomonadota > Gammaproteobacteria > Burkholderiales > Burkholderiaceae_D > Rugamonas. The sequence goes on along the minus strand of JBGSBQ010000190.1, from coordinate 377 downwards.
CAGAATGGCACGCCCAGGCTGTCCAGCAGCGTCGCTTGCAGGATGTTGACCACCAAATACAGCCGCGCCGTCGCCCCCAGCGTGCGCGACAGAATGAAGAAAGCGGCGCCGCTCTGGTAGGAACGCCGCCCCAGCCGCAGGTCGAGGAAGTGATAAATCGAGGTCAGCTTCAGGCGGTAATACAGCGGCAGCAGGATGTAGGCGACGGCAACATAGCCGATCACATAGCCCAACACGATCTGCAGGTAGCCAAAGCCGTCACGGCCGACAGCGCCGGGTACGCTGACAAACGTCACGCCACTGAGCGTGGTACCGACCATGCCGAACGCCACCAGCCGCCAGTTGCTGCTTTTGTTACCGATGTAGAAGCTGTCATT
>JBGSBQ010000189.1:0-6738 GCA_041730475.1 Sphingomonadaceae bacterium | reverse complement strand
GGCCGAGTACCTGATCACGGCCGGCTACGCCTACGTCGACAGCCAGAGCGCGGAAGACATGGCCGCCAACCGCGGCAACTTCGCCACGCCGGGCACCAACTCGCCTTTCCGCAACCGTCCGCGCGAGGAATCGCTGCAGATCTTCCGCGCCATGCGCGCCGGCCAATACGCCGATGGCGAGCACATCCTGCGCGCCAAGATCAGCGACGACGCCATGGCCTCGCCCAACATGAATATGCGCGATCCGGCCATCTACCGGATCCGCCACGCGCACCACGTGCGCACCGGTGATGCCTGGTGCATCTACCCGATGTACGACTACACGCACCCGATTTCTGACGCGCTGGAACAGATCACCCACTCGATCTGCACGCTGGAATTCCAGGACCACCGCCCGTTCTATGACTGGCTGCTGGAAACCCTGTCGGCCGGCGGCTTCTTTAAAATGCCAGTACCGCGCCAGTACGAATTCTCGCGCCTGAACCTGACCTATGTGATCACCAGCAAGCGCAAGCTGCGCCAGCTGGTCGACGAAAAGATCGTCGACGGCTGGGATGATCCGCGCATGCCGACCATCGTCGGCCTGCGCCGCCGCGGCTACACGCCGGAAGCGATCCAGCTGTTCTGCGAACGCATCGGTGTGACCAAGTCGGATGGCTGGATCGACATGAGCACGCTCGAAGGCTGTCTGCGCGAAGACCTCGATCCGAAAGCACCGCGCGCCACCGCCGTGCTGCGTCCGCTAAAGCTGATCATCGACAACTATCCGGCCGACCTGAGCGAAGCCTGCTCGTCGCCAGTCCACCCGCCCCACCCGGAAATGGGCGTACGCCAGTTCCCGATCACGCGCGAACTGTGGATCGAAGAAGAAGACTTCATGGAAGTGCCGAGCAAGGGCTATTTCCGCTACTTCCCGCCGCTCGACGACAAGCCGGGCAGCCGCGTGCGCCTGCGCCATGGCTATGTGACCGAGTGCGTCGGCTACGACAAGGATGCCAGCGGCAAGGTCATCGCCGTGCATGTGAACTACTTCCCGGATTCCAAATCGGGCACGCCCGGTTCGGACAACTACAAGGTCAAGGGGAATATTCACTGGGTCTCCGCCGCCACTGCGCTGGAAGCCGAAGTGCGCCTGTACGACCGCCTGTTCACTGACCCGCAACCGGATGCCGGCGGCAAGGACTTCATCGCTGCCCTCAACCCGAACGCCAAGGAAGTCGTCACCGCCTATCTGGAACCGGGCATGAGCGCGGCCCTGCCGGACCAGCGCTACCAGTTCGAGCGCCACGGCTACTTCGTGGCCGACCGGGTCGACTCGCAGCCGGGCAAACCGGTATTCAACCGCATCGTGACGCTGAAAGACGGCTGGGTCGCCAAATAAGCATCCACTGCGTCTGCCACACCACAAAAAACCGCCTGCTGGCGGTTTTTTGTCATTTTGTTGACTAACTATTGGTTACGTACTTGACTTGAGGAATCGTTTATTTATATATTCTGACAATATTCCAGCAACTTCGGCCCCCGACCATGCCCGTCTTGCTTGCCCAGAAACACATCTTCTCGCCCGCCCGGCCCGCCTGGTGGGCTGGCCTGCTGTTCTCGCTTGGCGTGGGTGCCGCGCTGTATCTGAGCATGGCCAAATCGGTCGAGCATGACGCCTATGTGCGCTTTGTCAGCCAGTCGCGCAATGCCCAGTACAACATCGCCTCGCGCATCAAGGCTTACACCGACGTGTTACGTGCCTCGGCCAGTTTCTTCAGCGCCAGCGAACCGGTCAGCCGCGACCGTTTTCATCAGTTTGTCGATGGTCTCGGTCTGGCCGAACATTTTCCGGCGCTCGACAACATCAACTTCGTGCGCTATGTGCGCCACGAAGAGCGCGCCGCCTTTGAGCAGTCCCCGCGCGCCGCTGGCGCCCAGCCGGTGTTGATCTATCCGTCCGGAACGCGCGCCAGCTACCTGCCGATCACGCTGATCGAACCGCTGGAACCGTTCCGCGACAAACTGGGCTACGACATCGCCAGCAAGCCCGAAGTCGCCGCCGTCGTGGCCCGCTCGCGCGACAGTGGCACGCTCAGCGCGTCAGGCCGCCCGATCGACAGCAATCGGATACCCAACATGAGCTGGCTGGCCATGCGCCTGCCGATCTATCGCAACGGCCAGCCGCTGAACGACGTCACGCAGCGCCGGGCGGCCTACATCGGCTCGATCGGCATCGGCTTCAGTGTGCACCGGCTGATGCAATCGGCGCTGCAAGAGATGCCGGAGCATAATGTGCGCCTGTCACTGTACGACGGCGGCGAAGTCGCCGAAATCAATCCGGAAGGCGTGGTCGAGCCCACGCCGGGCAGCGACGTGCTGCTATTCGATAGCCGCCCTGGCGGAGTCAGCGAGGCAGACATTTATTGCATCATGCTGCCGCTGGACTTCAACGGCCGGCTCTGGAAAGCCCTGTTCTGCGCCCCGAAAAAGGAGTGGATCAGCAACTTCGATGCCGTGCTGCCGTGGATTGCCATGCTGACCGGTTTTACCGGCAGCATGCTGATCTTCCTGCTGTTCCTGTCGCTCTCCACGTCCCGGCTGCGCGCGATCCAGATGGCCAAGGTCATGACCAAGGAGCTGCGCGACAGCCAGACCAAACTGCAACTGTCGCACCACAAACTGCGCCGCCTGGCCGCACATGCCGACCAGATCAAGGAGCAGGAACGCAAGCGCATCGCACGCGAAATCCATGACGACCTGGGCCAGAACCTGCTGGTGCTGCGCATCGAGGCCGACATGCTGGCCACCCGCACCGGTAGCCGCCACCCGCGCCTGCACGCGCGCGCGCGCAGCACGCTGAGCCAGATCGACAGCACCATCAAGAGCGTGCGAAACGTCATCAACGATCTGCGCCCGACCGTGCTAGACCTGGGCCTGAATGCGGCCGTCGAATGGCAGATCGCGCAATTCCGGGCCTGCTCCGGCATCGTCTGCGAACTGATCGAGCACGACAGCGAGATCCGCATCAACGACCATTGCGCCACCGCCTTCTTCCGCGTGCTGCAGGAATCCCTGAGCAACATCTTGCAGCATGCGCGGGCCAGCCTGGTGCGCGTCGAATTGCGCCAGCACGGCCAGATGCTGACCATGACCATCAGCGACAACGGCGTCGGCCTGCGCGATACCAGCCGCAACAAGATGGGCTCCTTCGGTCTGGTCGGCATCGAGGAGCGGATCAGCATCCTCGGCGGCCAGTGCACCATCAGCGGCAGCCCGCATAGCGGCACCACCGTGATGATCTCGGTCCCCGTCGAATACCAGCCGGTGCCGGCCTTCCCGCAGCCGGACACTGTCATGAACACCGATACGGTGTAGGAAATTCCCTAAAACATTGAGAAAAATCAAGAATAGCGGCCAGCCAGCGCGCCAGAATTGGCAGGTCTTGCTTTTCTTCAACCGCTTGTTCACTGTAAAGGGAATCGCCATGCATGCCACCGAAATGGTCGCCATTGCCGCACTGGATCTGGAGCCGATCAAAGTCAAGTTGATGCACGCCGCCTCGGGCGAAGGCTGGAGCCTGGAGCGCGCCAACGCGGTCGAGTTCGAGTACCGCCGCTTCCTGTTCTTGATGAAAAAGTATCCGCATGAGCAGACCGCGCCGCTGGTCGATGTCGATACCTTCTGGCACTACCACATCCTCGATACGATGAAATACGCGGCCGACTGTGCCGCCGTGTTCGGCTACTTCCTGCACCACTTCCCCTACATCGGCCTGCGCGGCGAGGATGACGAGGCGGCGCACCAGCGGGTCGGGCGCCGCATGCAGGAATTGTATGAAGCCACCTTTGGCGAGGACTATCTGCGCCATGAAGCCGCCAGCACGGCGTTCTCCGGGATTCCACCGAATACCGCTCTGCAGGCGTTCTCGGGCGTGACGGCCGGCCGGCAAGCGCCAGCGTTTTCCGGGGTGCCGCCGAATGGCGCCAGCGCCACTGCCTTTTCCGGCGTGACACCGGGCGTGGCCTTTTCCGGCGTGACACCGGGCGTGGCCTTCTCTGGTGTGACACCGGGCGTGGCCTTCTCCGGTGTCACGCCCGGCGCAGCCGAGCAAGCCAGCGCCCTGATCGAACAGGCCCGCAGCGCCAGCTTTTACCAGCAGCGCCCGCGGCTGAGCCCGGCCACCTGAGCCGGCGCACTGCCGAAAAAAGTGGCATACTGAACGGACACGATCTTTATGGAGCCCATCATGGCCGTCAACAGTGTCGCCACCAGTCCCAGCGTGACCCAGACTGCGCCCACGCGCCAGCCGGAGCCGGTCAAAGCCAGTGCCAAGCCAGCGGAAAAAATCACGCCACCGCCACCACCACCGCCAGCACAGGTCGCATCAGCGCCCACTATCAACACCAGCGGTCAGAAGATCGGCACCACCATCAACACCTCGGCCTGAGCAGCGGCCCATAAAAAAACGGCGTCGAGTTTGCTGCTCGCGCCGTTTTTTCTTGTGCACTGCCTGCCGGGACTAGCCCGGCGCATCCCGCTCAGGCTGCCATCAGTTCGCGCAGTTCGCGGATGCTGAAATCACTGATTTCATGCATGCGGATCAGGATGGTCGCGCCGATCGGCAGCGTGTTGTGGCGAATCTTGCTGATCACTGGTGGTGCAACTTCCAGTGCACGCGACAGCGCTGCATCGTTCTTCAGTTGCAATTTCTCGATGATCGCATCCAGCACGCGGTTCGGATTGTAGGTCGGCGACGAGGTAATTTCTTTGATAGACATGATGTTCACTAGGTTCCGGTCACTCTTTGGAAAAAAAGCGACACTCAATTGAAAAAATTTTTTAGCCAATTTCCGATGCGGCACTATTAAACTCTGACTTTTATGTCGGTTTCTAGCGCACAACCAAGATAATACACGTTTTCGTTAAGGAATAGCTAACTCGCCAGACGCTTCTGTGAGATTTAGATAGATTCTACGCTGATTTCTTGTGCTAGGAAGATCTTAGGGAGGGAAATGCGAGTAATACTAGGTAAAAATTCCGCACGGAATTAGTGCGCCGAACGATAGCCGGCGGCGAGGATGCACCATTGCATGGCAAGCAGCGTGGTCAATTGCACTAGCGCGCCCGGCAACAGCAAGCTGCTGCCAGCCAGCGCATCGAGCCCGGTCAGGTCACCGTGCCAGCCCAGCTGGCGACGGATTTCCTCGGGCGCCGGCGGCGGCCGCCGGTCGAACTCGCGCAACTGCATGAAGGCCCGAACCTGTTCCTTGGTGGGATGGATAGCCTGCATGGTGCGCTCCTGTCTGGGTGCGGCGAACTAGCGGTGGGAGATATTGCGACGAAAGCCCATCATCCGCTGACTTGTTTGATATAAATCATGCAACAACGTCGCTAGTGTGCCATAGAAAGCTGACGCGGCACTTGCAATAGCTGAAGATTACTAGCAACTTTACACCGATTTACATCTGCGCTTATTTCTTCTGGCGCAGTCGCTGCTGCTGCTTTTTCTGGGTCTGGACTTTGTTCTGTTTGGTGTCGTACAAGGTCTTGGCATCCTGGTGGGCTTGCTCCACCGTGCGCAGGGCCTCGTCCTCGTCGTGCTTGACGAAGAACTCGGCGTCCTGGGCCTGTACCACCAGCTTGATCGCGGCCTCATCCTCCAGGTCGTACTTTTCCACGATCAGCGTGGTGACTTCATCCAGGTATTCTTCGTAGGTCATGCTCATGGCCGGCTCCTTGCTGTGCAATCAAACCGGCATTTTACCGCAGGCCAGCAAGGTCGCTGCCACGGTCGGATAAGCGAGCCGCACGCCGAGCTCGCGTTTCATGCGCGTATTGCGCAGACGCCGCGATTCCGACATGAACGACAGCAGCATCGGCGTGACCACCTGCTCCAGCTGGGCGCGCGGCAAGCGCGGCGGACGCGCCAGCCCGAAGGCATCCGCCACCGCGTCGAAATAAGCAGCCATTTTCAGGTCGCTGTCATCAACCGTGTGATAGACCCGCCCCGGCTGGCCGTGCACCAGCGCGCGCACAATGCAGCGCGCCAGGTCGTCGGCATGGATGTGGTTGGTGTACACGTCGTCGGCCGGGGTCAGCGCCGGCGTACCCTGCTGCAGGCGCTTCAACGGCAAGCGGTCGGCCGCATAAATGCCGGGCACGCGCAGTATCGACAGACTGGTCCCGCTGTGCCGGGCCCAGTCGCGCAAGGCCTGCTCGGCATCGACCCGGCGCCGTGCGCGCGGATTGCGCGGCGCCACCGGCCGGCTTTCATCGACCCAGGCCCCGCCGCAATCGCCGTACACGCCGGTGGTGCTGATGTAGACCAGCCGCCCCTGCGGCGGCAACACCGACAGCAGGCGCCGGGTACGCTGGTCGCGGCTGCCTTCGGCGGCCGGTGGCGCCAGATGCACCACCCATGGCGCCACGCCACGCAGGCGACGCAGGCTGGCCGCATCATCCAGATTGGCCACCAGCGGCACCGCGCCGGCGGCCCGCAATTCGGCACAGCGGGCGGGCTGGCTGGTCACCGCAAAAATGCGAAAGCGGCTGCGCAACAGCGGCAGCAAGCGCATGCCGACGTCGCCGCAACCAAGGATGAGCAGGCGCGGACGCCCCAGGCCGGGTGGGTAAAAAGAGGTCATGGTGTGATTGTATGCGCAGCCAGATTTCCGTGCAGGAATTCGGCGCGAGCTCACATGCCTGCGAAATAGCAATACCTGAAGTTGCTTTCATCCTGGACATCAATTACTATAA
>JBGSBQ010000188.1:0-6748 GCA_041730475.1 Sphingomonadaceae bacterium | reverse complement strand
GTCTGACCTGTCACGTCTTGCGTGAAGATCGACATCGCCCCACTGATTCGGCGAATCCAAATCATGAAGGTGCGATTGACTGGGTAGAACGTCGCGCTCACCGACGACCCTAGTGGGCATGATGTGACCCAGCTGTCGTTATGTACCAGCCGACTCCGCTATCTTCTTGCACCGTGACACTGAGTGCCGTACCAGCCGCCCCAGAAAGCCGAAACTCCTGCGACTTACCAGAAGCAGGGAGGGTTGCGGGCGTGTTGTAGCGAATGCCGATGGTGAAGTCGCCATTGCCGAACTGCATGCCCCAGTTTGTGACAGCTGAGTCATAGTTGTAATCACTGCTGGCGGCAGGGACACGGCATGGCTCGCCGTTGAGCGTCGTCAGTGCGAGCGACCCATCTTTACCAAGCGTCGGCGATGTCGCGCCAGAGAACACCCATGGCGTGCCGTCAGCGTGGGCCGGGTCATGACCGGTAAAGTCGTAGGCGACCGTAACGTTATTCGACCATGCCGCATTGGCAGAGTTTGCCGATAACGGCGTAGTTCTTTGGTTATAGGCGACGGTCATTATGCATGCCTCACATAAACGGTGCCATCTGGCCTGCCATCTGCGTTATTCGGGGCTGCCGTTCCCGCCACAAAGGTAATGCCGTCTGCGCCGGCTGGGCCGGTAGCACCCGTGCTTCCAGTGGCTCCTGTCGATCCTTGTGGCCCTTGGACTTCCACCGCAGCAGACCAGCCGCTAACACCTTCCCGGAAATAGTATTCGGCTGGCGTCTGGTCCGTAGCCAAGTAGACAAACCCCGCCGCTTCGGCGTCGTGCGCAGAACGTCCAGCAAGCGATCCAGTCGCGTCAGGGTTGATCCCGCCACCACCGGCAGTTACCTGCTCACCATTGGCCCATAATTCAATCACCCCGGTGAGAGTCTTGCGAGACGTGACCGGAACATCACTCAGCGTAGCCGCCGGGTCGCTGATGTAGGTGGCCATTTTGCGGGCAACCAGGTCGGCTTCGAGCGACGCTTCAAGGGTTTGTTGCGTGCCTGCTGCGACGGGTATTCCGGCGATGCGGGTGGCCTGGGTGAGCAATATGGTCATGGTTGTTTTTCTCCTGGTTTCGCGGCAGGCGCCGCCGCTGGCGCGGGTGGTGTCAGGTCTATCTTGTAGCGGACGGCGAGCGCCTCTTCGCTTTGCAGTTCGTCGAAGATGTCTTCGAGGTCGCGGCCTTGTTCGGCGGCGATGCGGGTGCGGCTGGTGATCTTGAGGGCGATGCCTTCTTTGGCGGCTTCGATGTCTTTGAGTGGGTCGACCCAGCTCCAGCCGCGGAATTGCCAGCCGTGGGCTTTGAATTTATCGATCTTGGTAATGGATAGCGGCGAGCCGTTGTCGAGGGTGATGGCGCCGTTGGCCAGGGAAAGGGGCAGCCATTCGGCGAATATAGGCTGAAGCCAGTCGTCGGCGAACCAGCGGTGCAGCTTTTTCCAGACGTCGCGGCCAGATAGAAGGGCAGCGCGGATGCTGCTGAAGTTGACGGCTTCGTAGTCGTTGCAGAGTTCTGGATAGTTGGCACCGGGCAGGCCACTGGCCATGCGCTGGTTTGCAGTCTTGAGGAAGGGACCGAAAACTTCGTTGGGATATTTGGAGTCTACGGTGTGCGGGACGACGCCTTCCGGCAGGGTTTCCCAGGTGCCCGGTGCGCTGGTGGCGATGCGGGCGCCGGCCTCGTCTTCGGCGGCTTCGCCTATCGGCGGCGGCGTGCCGTCCGGGGTGGTGAAGAAGCCGAGCGTGTCGGCGCCGGATTTGGCGGCCAGCAGGGCGGACAGCGCGAATTCGCCGGCGTAGTGCATCGATAGCATGCTGGCGTGGGCCCAGGGGATGCCGCGCTTTTGTTCTGGCCGTGTTATGCGGAATCGGTGCAGGATGGCGTTGGCCGGCATGAATTCGGCTTGGCGCGAAGAGAGGCGGGCCGATTGGTTGAACCAGTAGCCGGCGGGCTTGCCGTTGGCGTCGACTTGGACGCCGTTGATGATGGCTTCCTTGCCTTCGCCGGCTTCGCGGTGCATCCAGGTGGCGAGGCGTTCGACATCGATAACGCGCAGGGCAAAGCCGAAGCGGTTGCCGGCGGCGCGGCCGCGCAGGATTTCGACTGCGTATTCACCGTCACGGGCGGTGCCGCGGGCGATGTTCTGGCAGAGGGTGGCGAAGGAGTATTGGCCGGTGACTTCGCAGACGCCTTTCTGGCACCATTCGGCCCAGGCGCGGGAGACGGCGCGGCGGGCGCCGTCGTCCGGGCTGCCGGGCGCGTTGTCGATGAGCGGGACGAGGCGCGGGGCGTTTTCGCCGATGATGTTGGTTTCGACGATGTCGAAGTAGTTGCGGGCGTAGTCGTTGTTGTTTTCGAGGCTGCGGGAGCGATGGCGCAGGGCATCGAGGTCGTTGCGCAGTTCGTCGTCGATGCGTTCGGCAGTGGCGCGCCAGCTACTGGTCAGGCGGTTGAGCTGGGCAGCGGCGAAGGAGCGTTGTTGCTGGCTGGCGAGTTCTTTACGGGCTTTTGCTTCGCGGCCTTGCTGCATCTTGCGGGCGTGCTCCATGAGGATGACGCTGCCGGTGAAGGGTTGCGACTGGGTGGTGGCCATCAGAACCTCACGTAGACGCGGCCGGATTTACCAGTTTGCCCGCGGACTTCGCGGCGGTATTGGTCGCGCAGCTTGAGCAGATCGGTGATCGGGATGTGTTTCATTCGGCGGTTGGCGATTTCGTATTCGGCGACGGACAGGTCGTGGCCTTCGATCCAGGCTTCGAGGGCGGCCAGCGTTTTTTGGGCGTGGCGGCGGGTGTCAAGAGTGGGGGCGGAAGCGAGGTCGGGAAGGACTTCAGTGCTTCCGGATTAAACGGTGAAGGCGTCGGTGCCGTCGGTGACGCGGCAGTGCCAGCCGTAGGTGCCGACGGGGTAGGCGGCAGTGGTGGCAGGATCAGCGCGCAGGCGGTGGGCGCTGCCTTCGGCGGTGCTGGCGATGGTGAATTTGCCGGCGGCGTTGACGAAGTTGTATTCGACCGACCAGCCGCCACTGGCCGGGTAGTCGGCGAGTTCCAGCAGCCATGTGGCGGTGTCGCCGGCTCGAATGCTGGCCGGCGTAGTGGTCAAGGTGGGCGCGCTCATGCTGCCGTTTTACCGGCACGCCGCGAAGCGTTTAAGGCATGGGAGTTCGCGCTACGATCTGCTGCACGCGGCGCTGGCTGATGCCTTCGCGTTCGGCGATTTCGCGGGTGGTAAGCTGGCTTTTAAAGGCGTCCATGACGCGTTTGACGCGCTCGGTTTCGTGCATGGCGGCCAGGCTGTAGATGTAGGGGCGGTCTTTGCCGTAGCCAGTGCGGAAGTTGAGCAGGAAGTCGGCGCGGCGGGCGTCGGTGAAGATGTCGTCACCGAGTTCGGCGCGGATGTAGTCGGCGATGTGGTCGAGGATATCCATTTTTTACCAGCCTATGGGTGCGTGGCGTTTTTGCATGATGGCGGGCGCTTTCTTTTTGGGCACGGCGGGAATGGTTTCGGCACTGGATTTGGCGTGACGGGCCTTGAGGTCGATGCCGGAAAGGCGCAGGGCGGCGAAGTTGTACTTCAAGCAGTCGAGTGTTTCGTTGCGCGGGCGGGTTTGCACCCACTGCAGATAAGGTCGGGTGCCGCGCATTTTAGTGACGAGCTTTTCGGCGGTGAGCTGGGCGAAGTATTCGTCGTCGAAGCTTGGGTCTTGGGGAAAATGGATGTATCCGGGGCCGACTTCTGTCATTTTCAGGCGGCTGTAGATCAGGGCCTTGGCCTGGTCGTCACCGACGATGTGCACGGTGATGCCTTTTTTGCGCTGGCGGCGCAGGCGCTGGCGGCGGGCTTTTTCGTCTTCAACGATGGGCACGCCGGGGCCTGCCCTGCCCTTGACAGCGAGTGCCCAGCGGCGCTTTTCGCAGTAGGCATAGACCATGCTGGTGTTGTAGCCGGAGTCGATGGCGACGCATTCGGGCGCCCAGTGGGCGAGTTCTTCGTCGAGCTGCGCCCAGACTTCCGGCTTGGCGGTGTCGCCGGGGACGATGATGTGATCCATGAGCCAGGCTTCTTCGCCGAGATCCCAGTCGACGATGCTGACTTCGAGGCGGTCTTTCTGGACGTCGACGCCACCGGTGCGGGCGAGGCTTTTTGGTTTTTGTTCGTAGTCTTCGAGGCGCGAGAGCAGGCCTACCGGGTCGGCATGGTCGCCCTGCTCTTCCCAGCATTCGCCGAGGTGGGTATTGACGAAGGTGCGCAGGGTGCCGGGTGATTTGACGGCGGCTTTCCAGTCCTCGGCCAGATCGCGCCAGCTTGGCCCCAGGCCAATCGGCGCATAGAGGGCGCTGATGTGGTAGCCGCGCGCGCTGCGCTCGGGGTGGGTGGCTATCCAGCGACCGCCGGCCAGCATGCCGGGCTTGTGGTGCTCGTAGATTTCGCCGTGGCAGTGGGCGCAAACGTACCAGGCGTCGAGGCCGGCTTCATTGGCGCGCCATTTGATGCCGTGTTCTGTTTCCGGACCGCCCCATTCGAGCGGCTGGTAGGTATGGCAGTGCGGGCAGGCGACGTGGTAGCGGCGCTGATCGGATTCGGCATAGCCGCGCTCGATCATGCTTTCGCCGGCCACGGTCGGCGTGCTGATAAACAGACGCTTGGCGCGGGCGAAGGCTTTGGTGCGGCCCTTGGCCAGCGCCACCGGGTCGCCTTCTTCGCCGACTTCGCCGGGGAAGCGGTCGAGATCATCCATGATCAGGTAGCGCACCGAGCTTTGCGCGTAGCTGTTGGGCGAGTTGCCGCCAGCCAGGAAGAGGACGCCGCCAGGGAAGTCGATCATGTCCTTGGAATTGGCCGCGTCGCGCGAGCGCTGGCCGCCGAGCAGATCGCGGATGACCGGCGTGTCCTGGAGCAGCGGGTTGAGCTTTTGCGCTTTCCACTTGTCGCGGGAATCGAGCGTCGGCATGAGCACCATGACCGGGGCCGGGGCGTGGTCCATGCAGTAGCCGAGGAAATTGACTGTCGCCTCGGTGACGCCGACCTGCGAGGATTTCATGACCCAGATGTCGGTGACGCGGCTGGATGCGCTCATGGCGTCCATGATTTCGCGCAGGATGGGGTTGCGCGCCGTGCGCCAGCGGCCCCGCTCGCCCGCCTGCTTGCCGGAAAGCTCGCGGTTGGTGTCGGCCCATTGCGAGACGGTCAGGGCGCGGCGCGGCGCGATGGCCGAGGCGGCGACGGTCAGGCAGTAAGAAATTCCGTATTGCAGGGTTCGTACGCGCATTTACGGGCGCGCCTCGACTAAATTGGCGACGACCTCATAAATCCATTCATCCGGACCTTCTTTGATAGCCCGTCCGCTCCCTTTAATCTCTGAGACGCCTTGGCGCTTCATGCTGTTGTAGCAGAGGCATTTTTCTTCTGCCTGATCGACGCTTGGCTGTCTTGCCTTGATGATCTGAGCGTCGCACTGACAGCCAAGGCCACAATTTCTATGAAGATCAAGACATGGGACCTCTTCTCCACTCATAAACCGATAAGTTCCAGGCCGATACTCTCGCCTAACATTGATCGTCGCCACGTTTACAAACTCCATGTCACCCTCCGTTTTGCAGCGCGGCCTGTTGCCGCTGAATAGCCGCCCCGATGTCGGCCAGCACGTTGCGGCAGGCGTCGGTCAGGGTGGCGTGAATTTCGTTCATGTCAGTGGTGGCGACGACGAGCGGCGCGGTCTGGTCGGGGAAAACTTCCATTGCGGCTCGCACGGCGGCGCCGAGGAACTTCATGGCGGCGTCGACGTCGTCACGGTGAATCAGGTTGCCGGCCATTTGCGCGGCCTTCATTTCTTCCTGATCGGCCTGGGCGGATTCCTTGCGGGTCTTGGCATCGACGAGGCGCTCATCGTCCCGGCTTTCAGAATCGCGTTTTGATGCGTTTTTTCCGGTTGACCGTGGGAACGTGTTGTCCTCTCCTTCGTTTTTCGCGCTGCGCCGCGCGGCGGCATGGCGGCGGGCTACGTCGAAGCGGGCGCCGCCGGTTGATTCGAGCATGGCCAGCGTTTCGGCGACCTTGACGCGAGCCCGGCGCCCTTCCCCGTCAAGCACGACGCGGCCGGCTGCGATCAGCGCCGTGATGTAGGACGGGGCGAGGCCGAGGTAGGCTGCGAATTCTTTTTTACCGAGGGTGGTGGCGGATGTGGTCATGATTAGAACGGGCACCATGGCCGGCCAAAGGTTCTGCGATAGCTGCCCTCAGCCATTTTCAATGCCGCAGCAAGCCTTGGCTTGACTCGTTTGTGCTGTTTTGTTTTCTGGTGCCAGCGCTCAATACCTAACACCAACAACCAGCCGTCAAACTCTTTCATGGCGGCCATAGCCGAATCAAACGGCCCGTCGATTCCAATGGCGGCGATCTGTTTGTTGTTCATTCTCTTTTTTCCTTTAAGCAGGCGAATGAAAGGAGTGGGCGCGCGTGATTTGCGCAGCAGCGCACGGCGCACACCAGAGCGCACACCACAGCGCACGGGCAAGACCCGCACCAGTACGGGCGCCGCACGGGCGCACACCAGTATTCGTGTACGTGTGAGTGACACACGCATGTAAATGGCGAGCGCAGGTATTTGTACGTGCACACGCATACGCACGGGAAAGCCCGTGCGCCCGTGCGCTTGCCCTATTGGCAAGGCTTTTGCCCGTGCGCTGTGGTGTGCGCTGTGGTGTGCGG
>JBGSBQ010000187.1:0-6792 GCA_041730475.1 Sphingomonadaceae bacterium | reverse complement strand
CTGGCCATGCCGACGATGCCGCTGGCGGTGATCAGCAGTAGCAGCACGCTGACCGCCACCAGCATCCATGACAGCGCGTTATCGGCGCGGTAGCGGTTGCTGCGCATCTCGGCCATGCTTTTGGTGCGCACGATGACCGGATTCGGCGACGCCGCCCGGATCGCCGCTTCGGCTTCTTTCATTACGCGGTCCAGCTGGCCCGGTTCGGCGCGCAGCGTGTAGGCCACGTCGGCGCTGCCGGTCAGGCGCACCGGCGAGATGGTGGCGAACTCGCCGTCGGGACCGAACTGCGCGGCCGGCGTTTGCAAGCGTTCGACCACGCCGATGACGCGCGCTTCCAGCGCCTTGTCGCCGGTGCCGAAGTACAGCATCTTGCCGATCGCGCTGGCGCTGCCGGGCCAGACTTTGGCGGCCAGCGCTTGCGTGACGATGACCACCGACGGAAACTCCTTGCTGGTGTTCTGGTCCAGTTCCAGCGCTTCGCTGGAGGTGAAGTCGCGTCCTTCGACCAGCCGCAAGCCCCAGGTCTGGACCAGCGAATCGGGCGTGATGTAGAACGACGAGGTGGCGCTCTCGTTGACCTGCTTGCGGTCGGCCGCAACGCCGTTGTAGCTGCCCGACTGCGACAGCGGCACCTGCGAGGTGATGGCCACCGACAGCACGCCGGAGACGGCGCGCAGCGTCGCCGTTTCAGCCTGCTGCAGGGCCAGCTGCTCGTTGTGGCCGCCGGGCGCCAGATGGCGCACCTGCAGCGAGAACACGTCGGCTTCGGCCGCGACGCCGGATGGGCGGGCGGCTTTTTCCTGCCGCACCTGCACAATATGCAGCGCGTTACTGAGGATGGCGAGACTGAGCGCGACCTGAATCGCGACCAGAATGGCGCCGGTTTTGCTGCGCAATAGCGCCGACAGGATGGGACGAATTTCCATGATGGGCTCCGCAGCGGGTTATTGGGATTTGAGTTGCAGTGCTGGCGTGACCTGACAGGCGCGCCAGGTCGGCAGCAGGCCGGCCAGCAGCGCAGCCAGCACCGCCAGTGCAAAAGTCAGCAGTAGCATCATCCAGTCCATGTGGGCCACCACGGTCAATTCCTTGGACTGCATCGCGATCAGGGCCAGTGCGCCGAACGCCAGCAGCAGTCCCAGCACGCCGCCGACCAGCCCGACCACGGCTGACTCGATCAGGAACTGCTGGAAGATCTCGCGCCGCGAGGCGCCCAGCGCGCGGCGGATGCCGACTTCCGGGGCCCGCACCGAGAACTTGGCCAGCAGCAGGCCGATGGTGTTCACCAGGCACAGCACCAAGAAGCCGAACGCCAGCCAGGCTGACAGCTTGTTGTCGTTGCCGACCACTTTCAGGTAGTCCAGCCATTCCCTCACGTCAAACAGCTTGTTGGCGGCAGCACGCTTCAGGCGCCCCAGCTTGCGCTGTTCGCTGGCGTAGCTATCGAGGTAGTTTTGCAGCGTCCCGCGCTCGCTGGCGCTGCGGGTCTCGAACCAGAACTGGATCCACGTGCATTCGGAATCGAGCTTGGCCTGAAAGCCCGGATCGGTGTTCGAACTGCAGCTCATGCTGCCATTGTGTTCGCTCTGATGCCGGATCGCGCTGGCGAACGGCAGGTAGAACTCGTCCTCGTCGCCAAAGGCGCCGCTGCGGCCGATGATGCGGTGGAAGCGCGGGATCACGTCCCAGGTATTGAGCACGCCGGCGATCTGGAACTCGTGTCCCATCAGGCGCAGCCGCTGGCCGACCGGGTTGGCGGTACCGTACAGCTTTTCGGACAGGGCGCGGCTCAGTACGACGACGTCGGCGCCGCTGGCATCGTCGACCGGGCGCCAGCCCTGACCGTACAGGAACGGCGTGTCGAACATGGCGAAGAAGTCGCCGGATGCGGCCAGCCCGTGCGCGGTGAACACGCCGAGTTCCTTGCGCGCCGGTTCGACGGCGGCGGCGATGCCGTAAATGGCGACACGGCGCTCGCCGATGCCGCTGTTCAGGAAATTGCTGGCGTCGCGGTAGCTGAGCTGGCTGTCGCCCGGTTTGTCGCCCGCCGTGTAGCCTTCAATCGGGCCATTGTCGATCAGCGGCACGAACAGGCGCGCGCTCTTGTGCGGCATCGGGTCGCCCGACATCACGTGCAGGATGGTCAGCGTGGCGACGCTGGCGGCCACGCCGATGGCCAGCGTCAGCACCATCAGCGCGGTCAGCGCCGGATTGCGCCGCAAACTGCGCAGGCCAAGCAGGAAGTAGTACTGGAACATGGCGCGCTCCTCAGGCAACGTGGGACTTGGTGCTGGCCAGCGACGGTGCCTTGCGCACCAGGTCCGAGACCTGACCGTCGATGATGTGGACATTGCGCTGCGAGCGCACCGCCAGTTCCGGATCGTGGGTCACCATCAGAATGGTGGTGCCTTGCGCATTGATTTCCTCCAGCAGTTCCATCACGCCGCGCGCCATCTGCGTATCCAGATTGCCGGTCGGTTCATCGGCCAGCAGCAGCCGGGGCGTGCCGGCCAGTGCGCGTGCGATCGCCACCCGCTGCTGCTGGCCGCCCGACAGTTCGGCCGGATAGTGCTGCATGCGGGCCGCCAGCCCGACCTTGGCCAGCGCATCCTCGATGCGTTCCTTGCGCTCGGCGCGGTTGAAGCCGCGATAGCGCAGCGGCACGTCGACGTTATCGAACAGCGACAGGTCGGGGATCAGGTTGAAGCCCTGAAAGATGAAGCCCAGCTTCTCGTTGCGCAGGCGTGAGCGGGCGTTGTCGTCCATGCCCTTGACGTTGACGCCGTCGAGGATGTACTCGCCGTCGGTGAATTCTTCCAGCAGGCCGGCGATGTTCAGGAAGCTGGTCTTGCCGGAACCGGAGGGGCCGGTGACGGTGACGAATTCGCCTTGTTTGACGTCGATCTCGAAGCCACGCAGCGCGTGGGTTTCGATCATGTGGGTACGATAGACTTTGCTCAGGTTTTGCATGCGCAGCATGGTGGGCCTCTCAGGGGTTATTGGTTCAGTGCGACACGTGCCGCGTTCTCAAACGTTTCGGTGCCGGCGATGACGATCCGATCGCCCGCTGTCAGCCCGCCGGTGATTTCGACCGCGCCGACGCTGGTGGCGCCGATGCTGATCGGGGTGCGGATCGCGATGCCGTCGCGCACCACGTAGGCAAAGCGCCCGCCTTCGGATTCGACGAAGGGGCCGCGCTGCACCAGCAGCACGTTCGGTTTTTCGTCAATCAGCAGGCGTGCCGAGACGCGCTGGTTCTGGCGCAGGCCGCCCGGCTGTTCGCCATTGAAGCGGACCCGCGCCAGCACCTGATTCTTCACCACCTCGGGCGACAGCGCTGACAGCTTGCCGCTGGCCTTGATGACGCCGACGCTGACTTCCGCGCGCATGCCGAGGCCGAGGTCGGCCACATAGGTTTCCGGTACTTCCAGCTCGACTTCGAGACGCGACAGGTCGACCAGCGTCATTAACGGGGTATTGGCCGGCACTACGCTGCGGTTAGCCACCGACAGCGTGCCAATGAAGCCATCGACCGGTGCGCGCACCGTGAGCTCATCGACGCGGCGTTGGGCGTTCGACAGTGTCATGCGCTGCTGCTCCAGCTGCTTGCGCTTCGATTGCAGTTCCAGCGCTACGTTATCGCTTTCCAGTTCCGCTGCCTGCGCCGCGTGGCGGGCCCGGATCTCGGCCGAATTCAGCGCATCCTTGGCCTTCTGGTATTCGATCTTGGCGATGATGCCCTCATTGGAGACGGCGTTGTAGCGCTCCAGCGTGCGCTGCGCCGACAGACGGTCGATTTCGGCGGTATCGGCATCGCGCCGCGCCAGCAGCTTCTGCTTGCGGGCCAGGATTTGCTGGCGCGCGACGTCCGCTTCGATCTGGGCGTAGGCCGATTGTTCGCGTTTCAGTGCGTCGGTCAGGTCGGGCGATTCCAGCACGGCCAGCACATCGCCTTTCTTGACGGTGTCGCCCGCCTTGGCTTTTAGCGTGACGGTGGCCTGCGAGGCCGCATACAGGGTCGGGCTGATCGAGGCGACGATGCGGCCGTTGACGGCGGCGTCGCGGATCAGCGTGCCGCGGCTGACTTCGGCGATCCGCAACCGTGCCAGATTGACGGAGTGGGCGCTGCCGCGCCAGTGCTGCAGCAGCGTGGCGCTCACGGCCAGCAGCGCCAGCGCGGCGCCGGCCCATAGCAGGCGGCGGCGCCACAGGCGGCCGGCGGGGGCGGTGATGACGGCGTCTTGGGAGGAGGTGTCGCGTATCATGGGATGTGGTTTCAGCTAGGGACAGTGCGGGTATTGCAGGAACTGTGCCATCCGCTAAGTGATTGAATGTAAAGGAAACTGCACCCGCGTCCGCTGTCCGGACTGTCCGCGCCGTGTCCGCCGCCAGCCACTCAGGTATTGATATTTTGGTAAGCATGACTATCTTGCTGGGATTGCCATGCCTGAAAGTCCGTCTTGAAACAATTCTTTGCACGCCTGACGCGGTTGCTGCTGCCGGCGCCGGCCCCGATACTTGACTATTCGTTTGCCGCCAGCGATCTGGCGCGCTACCACAGCACGGTGGCGGCGCCCGGCAGTGCCATGCTGGATGCGCAGACCTGGGACGACATGCTGCTGCCTGCTTACAGCGCCAGCCTGACGCCGCAGACCAGCATTTTCGGCCAACAGGAACTGCTGCACCGTCTGCGCGGCGGCGCCGGCACCGATGTGGCGCGGCTGCGTTTGCTGCTGGACGACCAGCCGCTGCGACTGCGGGTGCAGCAGGCCTGCCGGGATTTACGCCGTGCCGACCAGGAAGTCAGCGCACCGCTGTTTGAGGCAGCGCAGCAGGCGCAGTTGAGCGCACCGGCGCTGGCGGCCTGGCTGGGCTGGCTACCGATCGCGTTTTTGCTGGCGCTGGTGGCGGGACTGGCGAGCGGCTGGCTGCTGCTGTGGGGCGCGGTCGTGCTGCTATGGCTGCTGCTGATGGCGGTGCAGATGCGCTATCACGAGCGCGTCTCGGACTGGAACCGCAGTTTGCACAGCCTGCAGCAGATGCTGGGCGCGCATGTGCTGTTGGCGGAGGTGGACGCCGTGGCAGCGCCGTTGCGGGCCGGTGCCGCGCAGGCGGGCCGCCTGAACCGGGCACTCACCCGCTCACCGCTGGACCAGCTGCCCGGCGTCAGCGAATACAGCGACTGGCTGTTGTTGAAGAATGTGCGGCACTATTTTGCCAGCCGGACGCTGGTGGCGCAGCACGTGGACTTCCTGCGCGACAGTTTTCGCAGCATCGCGGCGCTGGAGGCCGATCTGGCGCTGGCGCAGCATCTGGCGCAGGTGTGCAGTTACAGCTGGGCGCAGCCGTCTGATCGGTTACAGCTGACGCGGGTGGTGCATCCGCTGCTGGCGCAGGCCGCGCCGCTCAGCTTTGCGCTGCAGGACGGGCAGGGCGCCTTTATCTCCGGGCAGAACGGCATCGGCAAGAGTACCTTGCTGCGGACGCTGGGGCTGAATCTGATCACGGCGCGGGCGTTCGGCTTTTGCTATGCGGAGCAGGCCGCTGTGCCGCTGCTGCCGGTGTATTCCAGCATGCAGAGTGAAGATACGCTGGGTAGCGAAAGCTTGTATCAGGCCGAACTGCGGCGTGCGCAGCAGTTGCTGGCGCTGGGTGAGCGCGGCCCGGCGCTATTTGTGATCGACGAGATTTTCCGTGGCACCAACCACCTCGAATCGGTGTCGGCGGCGGCAGCGGTGCTGCACACACTGGCGGCGCGCGGCACGGTGCTGGTGTCGTCGCACAATCTGGTACTGGCGTCCTTGCTGGAGGATAGACTCAGCCCATGGTGCGTCAGTGCACCGGACGGCGCCCGCACCCGGCTGACGCTGGCCCGTGGCCTGCTGGCCGATACCAACGGCCTCGCGCTGTTGTCGGCACGCGGCTTCGACCCTGCGATCAGCGCCAAAGCGGCCCGGGTGTTCGACTGGCTGAGCAGCTACCTGTCCCAGCCCGCCAACGCTGCCCTCGTGATGGAGGGCGGATGAACCCTCCATGCGGTTTAACGGCTGGGCAAACCGGAGGTATTGCGGTCATGCCGTTCAGTGAAGGCGCAGATCGGCTGGCAAACCCCACCGGCGCAAAGCCGGGGTCAGACCCGGCGGGTCTGACCCCAGGTCTTGGTCTGGGGTTAAAGCGCACGCTACTGCACTATAACCGAACGGCATTAGAGGCATTGCGAAGCAATTTGAGTGGCTGGTGGTCGCTTCGCATTGATCAGGAAGTCCGCTGGGTGTACCGGGTTGACGAGGAGGGCGTGACGATCTTTTCTTGTCTCGATTACTACTAGACAAGCGCCGGTCCTCAGCTTGGCCTCGCGGAGGCGCGCTTGGGCATTGATATCTGACGCCGCTCAAGCGCTGTGGCGTGCGCGCTTGTCTTGTTTGCCGGACTGCCTAAACTGGGGCAGCTGCCGAGGCCGTGCACGATGTCTTGCTGGATTCGACGATGGCGTTGTGCCGAGGTGCGAGCTTCAAGCAGTTGGGTAGCACTGCTTATGTCTTCCTCACTCTGTCCGGAGGTTTGCCATGCAACTGACCAAGTCCACTCGGCTGTTCTTGGGATGTCTGACCCTGCTGACTATTCTCGAAAGCGTAATATTTTGTGCCTTGGGCGGCTTCTCGCTGATCAGTCTTTCCCCTGCCGAGCTGTTGCGTCTTCTTGGAGATCTGGAACAGGCGTCTCCTTCCATGCAGGCGCTATTCGGCGTGCATTCTGTGATGGGCGTGGTGGCAATTGCGCAAGTCTTCG